>JASIJW010000263.1:0-7543 GCA_030050035.1 Acidobacteriaceae bacterium
CGGGTCGGCGCGGCCGGCTTCGGATAATTCCGGCACGAATGGCCGGCTAATCGGCGCGGCGCTGGTCTGCTCGCTCGGCGGGCTGGTCTTCGGGTACGATCTGGGCGCGCTTTCTGCTGCCAGCCAGAACCTGCGCGAGTTCTTTCGGCTTGCGCCGGGCAGCTTTGGTTTTACAATCTCAGCCTCGTTGTGGGGAACGGTGTGCGGGGCGCCATTGGCCGGTGCGATCGTGGACCGGCTAGGACGGCGTGGGCTGATTGCGGCTTGCGCGCTCATTTACGGCCTTGCAGCTATTGGGCTGGCTTTGCTGTTTACCGCCGCGTGGCCGGCGGTGCTGGCGCTACGCATCGCCTGCGGCGTGGCTATTGGCGGATTCACGGTAGGCTGCCCGCTCTATCTTGCCGAGCTTGCGCCGGACCGGCTGCGCGGCCGGATTGTAAGTCTTTTTCAGGTGCAGGTGGGCATTGGCGTGGTAGCGGCGTTTGCACTGGGCGCGCTGATGCTGCGGACGACTCCGCAGGCAAGCTATTGGCGATGGTGCTTTGGCGTGGGCGCCGTACCGGCGGTGCTGTTGCTGGGTCTGTTGTGGGCGCTGCCGCGCGATCCGCGGAGATTCGCACGGCAGCTTGAGCCTGCAGAAGCCGCTGCCGCGCCTGGCGAGATGCTTTTCCACGAGCGGTTGTTTCAGCGCAAGTATCTGCGGCCACTGGCATGGGCCACGAGCATTGCGGTCTTCAATCAGCTCTCGGGCGTGAACATTTTGCTGCTGTATCTGCTCGATGTGCTCTCGAGCGCTGGATTGGGCCGGCTGCTGGGCCATACTTACACTGTCTGGATCTCGAGCCTCAGCCTTGCGTTCACGTTCGTCGGATTGAGTTTTGTCGACCGGCTGGGGCGCAAGCCGCTGTTGATTCTCGGCTCGGCGGGGATGTTCGCCTGCCTTGCGGCGCTGGCTGCGGCGATTCCGCTGCACATGGCTGCGGTCGGCTACCTGGTGATCATCGCGGCCTACAACCTGTGCTTCGCGTTTTCGCAGGGAACGGTGGTGTGGGTTTATCTCAGCGAGCTATTTCCGCCGGCGGTGCGCGGAGCGGGCCAAGGCTATGGCGCGACCGTGCACTGGGTGGCAAATGCGGCGCTCATCTGGCTGTTTCCCGTTGTGCAACACGCAGCGCCTGCGGCCAGTTTTTATGGACTGGCAGCGATGATGGCGATACAGATTGTTGTTGTCTGGCTCTGGTACCCGGAGACCCGCGGCGCGGCGCCTGGCGCAGTGGCATAAGGCAGACGATGCTGTAAACGGAGTACGATGGAAAACAAAACACGGTCAGCCGATCGATAACGAGGCCATGAAACAGGCCATGAAAAAAAGCCACGCACCCACTCTGGTTGATGTCGCCCGCGAAGCCGGTGTTTCGCTCAAAACGGCATCGCGCGTACTGAATCACTCGGTCAACGTAAGCGAGAAAAAGACGGAGAAGATTCGAAAGGTGATGGAACGGCTCGGCTATCGCCCGAATGAGCTGGCGCGCGGATTGAAGTCGCGCAAATCGGCCGCCATCGGCATGATCGTGCCCAACCTCTCCGATCCGTTTTTTTCGAGCGCCATCAAGGCGGCGCAGGAAGAAGCACGCGCCAACGGGCACGTGGTAATTCTTTCGAGCTCTGGCGGCTACGCGGATGTGGAGCGGAGGGAGATCGAGACGCTGGTGCGGCGGCAGATCGACGGGCTGGTGATCGCCCCGGCCGACAGTCACGAGAACCACCTTAGCTCGACCATTCCGGCCGATCTTCCGGTGGTCACCTTCGATGAGCCGGTGCAGTCGGCGCGCTACGATGTGGTGACGGTCACCAACCGCGAGAGCGCGCGCCAGGCGACCGCGCATATGATCGAGCGGCACAATGCGCGCAGCGTCGTGGCGATCGGAGCACGTCCGCATCTCTACACCTGCGCCGAGCGCGTGGCCGGTTATCGGGATGCCATGCAGAAAGCTGGCCTGGCGCCGCGCACCTGCCTGGTGCAGCACGAGAGCCAGTTGACGCCGGAGTGGCTCGAAAAGGAGCTATTCGTCTCCGGCGGTGTTGATGCCATCTTCTCTCTTAACTGGGTGTGCACCATTCTTGTGCTCAAGGGGCTGCGCGCGCTCGGCCGGCAGGTGGGCCGCGACATACTTCTCATCTCCTTCGATGACTTCGACCTTGCCGAAATGCTCACGCCTTCTCTCTCGGCGGTGCGGCAGCCCTCCGAGAGGCTAGGCGCAGAGGCAACGCGATTGCTCTTCGAGCGGTTGAAAGGCAGCGCAGACGGCGAGCCACGCTCGCTGGTTTTGCCTACGGAACTGGTTCTGCGCGAATCCTGCGGCTGCCGGCATTGAAAGTTCGTTTCCATCGCAATGGCCGGGATGTGCTTCCTGCACTGAGAGTTCCGAGTGTTGGCCGCCCGGCTAATACCGGAGAGATCACGGTCTCGAATCAATCGCTCTATTTTTAGATAAGTCATTTGAAATCAATTGACTAAATCCTAGAGAACGCTCTCGAAAAGCCCTTGACAATGTCAATAGGGAGAGCTACTATCTCGCGCATGTTTGACATCGTTGTCGCACCGGGCCATTTGCGAGAGGGGGAAATCGCACATGTCCACATTTACTCTGGGGGCCAAGAGATGCATTGACAAGCAAGGCGCAACTGGATGGATCGTATATGCGATCGGCGTCATCCTGATGCTGCTTTGCCCTTACCGTATTAACGGACAAATAGATCAGGGCGCCATTACCGGCGTGGTCACGGACAGTACGGGAGCGGCTATTTCCGGCGCTCAAGTCACGTTGGCCAATCAGGGCACAGGGTTGGTGCTCAGTACCAAAACCAATGCCAGCGGCGACTATTTCTTTACGCCGATCAAGACCGGAACTTACACGGTCAGCGCGTCGGCGCCAAACTTTGAAACCACTCAGCAAACCAACATCGTCCTGCACGTCACGGACCGGCTCAACATTCCGCTCGCGCTCAGACCGGGTAATGTATCAGCCACGGTCACCGTCACTTCCGCTGCGCCGCTTATGCAGGTCGAAACCGGTGAAACCGCGGTCGACATCAGTTCGCAATTTCTCAACGACTCGCCGCTGGCCAACCGCAACTGGGTCTACATTGCGCAAGAGGCCGCGGGCGTGGTGCCTTCCAACGGCACGCGCGGCGGCGGAACGGGCGATTTTGAGGCCAACGGCCAGCACGCCGAGCAGAACAATTTCATCCTCGATGGTGTGGACAACAACATCAACATCATCGACTACATGAATGGGTCGACCTACAACATTGCGCCGCCGCCGGATGCAATCTCTGAGTTCAAGCTAGAGACCAGCGATTACAGTGCGGAAATCGGCCGCGGCCACGGCACAGTTCTGAATGCCACTACCAAGTCGGGGACCAATCAATTCCATGGGGATCTGTGGGAGTATTTCAGAAACACAGATATTGATGCGATCCCATGGAATACCAACCGGGCGCTGCCGATTCCTCCCTTCCACCTGAACCAGTTTGGGGCGACCTTCGGCGGACCGATCATCCACAACAAGCTGTTCTATTTTGGCGATATTCAGGACTCGCGATACGCTTTCGGCCAGCCAACCACCACATATTCAGTCCCCACGCCGCTGGAACGCCAGGGCAATTTCACTGAGTTGCTGAATCCAGCGCTGACCTCGAACGCCGAGCCCATTATTATTTACGAGCCCAACTGCAATGCGGGCAAATATGCATGGAGCGGCTCCGGCAGCACGGCGGTGCCTACAACGCTTAGCGGTTGTTTGCAGCAAAACGGATCGTCTTCGACAACAGTGAATGGATATACATATCCGACCGGGCAAAACGTGTTCAATCCTGCCTCGCTCGACACCGTCGCGCAGAATATTCTCAATCTCTACCCGAAGCCCAACGCCAACGGCTGGAACTCGAGCAACAACTCGAATAACTCGACGGTTGCGGGAACGACATTCAACAACTACGTCGTCAGCCTCTATGAGTGGTCCGATCCTTTCCAGTGGGACCAGCGCGTGGACTGGAACCTCAGCAGCCGAGACCAGGCCTACGTACGCTACAGCTACCAGCACCTTATGAACGTCCTCACATCGCCTTTGGGCCCGATCCTCGACGGCTATGGAGGTTTCCAGGGCCACACCGAGAACTACCTGAGCGAAAACGTCATGGTCAGCGAGACGCATACGTTCTCTCCCACGCTGATCAATGAGTTCCGTTTTGGCTTCAACTGGGGCAAATTCGCAAATCTGCAGTACAACGACAATGTCAACGAGGCGGCCTCGCTTGGCATGAACAATATGCCGTTCTCACAAGGGCCATTAAACGGTGGCTTGCCGCCGGTCACCATCAGCGGCAACGCTAGCATCCAAGCCTTCGGCTCGCACAGCAACGACCCTTCGATCGAAGGCGAGAATATCTACCAAATTCTCGATAATGCGACCAAGACGATGGGCAACCACTCCCTGAAGATGGGGTTCGAATTCATGCCTATTCGCGACTACGGAACCGCCGTAGGCGCATCGAGAGGCACATACACATTCAGCGGCCAATTCACGAGCCTTACCGGCATCAGCAATACGGGCAGCGGCGTGGCGGACTTTATTGCGCAGGGCTATACGCCCAGCGGCTCGCTCACCGGCACCGACAATATGGGCGGCGGCGGCCTGAGCAATTATGAGCTGAACAACTGGGACTACGGATACATCGCCGGGTACATTCAGGACAACTGGAGAACTACGCGCAAATTGACCCTCGATTTTGGTATCCGCTACGAGTACTTCACGCCGAAAAAGGAGAATGCGGGCGCGTGGGTGAACTGGGTGCGTGAGACTGGCCAGGTGGGACCGAACGGCGGCTACGGCTCGGCGTTGTTTGAACTGCCGGCCAATAACCGGGGCGTAGCGATTGCCCAGGGCATCGCCTCGCTGTTGGCCTACGACAACATTCAGATCGCTTACAGCGCCAATCCGTACCTCTCCACTTTCCCGAAAGCGAATTGGTCGCCCAGGCTGGGCGTTGCCTACCAAGTAGACAACAGGACTGTGGTGCGTATGGGCGGGGGCATTTTCTTCGGCGGCTTTGAACCGGGCGGCGGTTCTTCGCAAACCCAGAACGTGCCGTTTGTCATCAGCTCGAACCTGACCTTGAACGGCTGCGCCAGCAATGCGGGCAGCGGCACAGGTGGATACTGCCCGTCGTTGTACGCGCAGAGCGATACGCTCGAGAACGGGCTGCAGTCGTTTATCGGTAATGGCATTGCGAACTATGTCTCGTTCCCTAACATCGAGGAGCAGGACCCGGTGATGCACGTGCCCTACACCTTCAACTACAACCTGAGCGTGGAGCGGGCTCTTACCGGAAGCATGACCGCGACCGTGGGTTACATCGGCAACCTCGGACGGCATCTGGTCACGCTGGTCAATGGGCCGGCTATGCCACAGGCGCTGACAGTAGCAGGCCCCAATAACAAGAGCCTGAGTTCCGCACCGCAGTGGAACTCGGCCCAATGGATGACCTGGGAGGGCGAGAACGATTACAACTCCTTCCAGGCCACCGTGCAAAAGCGCTATGCCCATGGTTTGAGCTTCCTGGGAACTTACACCTGGGCGCATTCGATTGACGATACTGCAGACCTGCTCGGCGGCGACATCAACGGATATCGCATGGCAGCGCTGATCCCCGTGCAGATGGACCGGACAAATTCCAACTACGATGTACGCAATCGCGTCAGCGTCAACGGGGATTACGAGCTCCCGTTTGGGCGCGGACGCACATTCCTCAACCGCTCCGGCGTGATGGACGAGATCATCGGTGGGTGGAAGACGAATCTGACTTGGCTTGCACAGACGGGCGAGCCGTTCACCGTGGGAATTTCGAACCAGACGAACGCACAGGGCCCGTATAACAACCATGCGCACAAAATCGCCAATCCATTTGCGACGAGTCTCACTCCACCGGTATCGACCCCAACCACCAATTCCCCGGGCGTGAGCGCATGTCCTACGCAGGCAAAGACCATTACCCACTGGTATAACGAGTGCGCCTTTACCAATCCGTTGGGAAGCGCGCAAGTGGCGGCTTATGCCACGGGAACATACCAATATTCGTCGCCTCAGATTTCAGGAGACACGCCGATCACGGTTGCGGCGGGCACGCCCTACATCAACACTCTGGCCGCAGCGCTGCCGTTCTTGGGAGACGTTTCCAACAATGTTCCGGGCCCTGGATACTGGCGCGTGAACATGTCGATGTTCAAAGACTTCAGGACATGGCATGAACAGTACCTCGAATTCCGGGCCGATGCATTCAACCTGTTCAATCACCCGACCTGGGCCAACCCTTCGTCCAGCACGGGAGACAACGCGGGCAATGCCGGAGTCATTACTGCTCCGATCAGCTTCCAGAACAACACCATCGATGCGCGATTCTTCCAGCTATCCGGGAAGTACGTGTTTTAACGCAAAGTGTGGAACAGTGTACACGGGGCGAGCGCCGGCATGGGCTTCAGCCCCGGTGCTCCTCGAGCCGGCACCGATAACCCGAGCGGCAGACCGCTACGCACACCTTCCTGGTGGACGACTACAACGCAGGCGGACAGATCCACGCGACGCGGATGCGTTCAACCTGTTCAATTACGAGTCAATCGGCAATCCGGGCACGACCAGCCTGACCGGTTCGGCGGGGCAGATTACCGGTCCGGTGAGCCTGCAGAACAACGTCCCAGATGCGCGGTTTTTCCAGTTGGCCGCAAAGTACGTGTTCTAAAGAGCATTCACAAATCCGCCCGCGGTGGCGACTGCCGGAATAGCGCTCGCCCCGCGTTCAAAATTGCGCTCTTTCTCTGTGGTCGCATAAGATGTGGCCGAAGAAAAGAATTACCAAATTGAGGAGTTGTGGACTGGATACACTACGCGAAATCGCCCAGAGAACGGCGCTCACCCGGCGCGACTTTTTGCGCGCTGCGGCGCTGGCGGGCGCAAACTGGCCTCTACATTCCCTCGCCTCGACGCGCAGCAGTTTTTCCGGCGGGACGCAAAAGGCGGTTGTCGTAACTTTTGGCGGCGGGGCGCGCGATGAAGAAACCTTTGCGCCGGAAGGCCAGGAGAATATTCCTCACCTGATGGGCGAGCTGCTTCCGCAGGCTACCTTTTGCACACAGGTTATTAATCGCGGCATCCTTGGCCATTACGTAGCCACGGCCAGCCTTGCCACAGGGGCATACGAGACATTCGACAACTTTGCCGATGTGGCGCCGCAGAATCCGACGGTCTTCGAATATTTTCGAAGGGGATTGGGCCGGCCGGCGCACGACGCGTGGGTCATTGCGCCGAGCAACGGCTTTAACCGCATCGGCCAGAGCAACGGCAGCCTGATTGCGCCGGGTTATGGGGCACAGGTGCTGTTGCCGAAGCACCTGCTGCGCGCGGCCCTGGGGTCGAAGGGCAAAGTCGCGTCAGGATTCGAGTATCTGTACCAGGACAACTACGAAGACCCGCTGTATGTGCCGCCA
>JASIJW010000264.1:0-7974 GCA_030050035.1 Acidobacteriaceae bacterium
CAGCAGTACGCCGTTCTGATCGCGGCTGCCTGCTCCTTCGCGATCATGGTATTCGCGCTGGTGCTCTGTATCCGCACACCAATGGAAAGCTACAAATGGCTTTGGATCGTGCTGATCCTCCTCGGCGCGCCAAGAATCGCCGTGAACTGGACCACGGGCGCTCTCAGTTATCAGATTCTCGCCGGTCTCGCCTTACCGGCATGGATCAGTTCGCAAATATATGGGCCGTGGACCGTCTCGGTTTCACTTCCTCTCGGGGCAATTGCATTCCTTGTGATGCGAGACACGCTCAAAAAATCCCGCGCTCCGCTGTCCGATGATTCTCGTCACATGACTGTAAGTGCGTAAGAAGATGCCGGGCGGAGCATTGGGTTGCATCAGTCGCGATTCCTGATCGGTGCAGCCAGCCGGACAGAATGAAATGCTCGGCTCAGCGCGGCTCGTAGCGGTCGGCTGCCATGATGACCGTGAACTTCGGCACAAATCCAGCCGGTTTTTAGCCCCGGTGGTTTTAGCCACAGCAGTTCCACTTTCCCTTTGCGCTATACTGTCGGCGCATCCAACCTGCGCCGCGCGCCGGAGGTGACCGGTCATGTCCTGCCGTATTCGCCTTCTTCTGCTTCACCCACTCGTCAGCATTATCGTACTGATTGCCTCGTCCACTGCGCCGTGCGTTTGCGCGCACGCGCAGCAGACTGCGCAGCGACTGCCCGAACAGGCAGACAACTCGGCTCCCGAGCCCGAAGAAACGACAGTGCGTGCCATGACCGTGCAATGGCGCAAGCTGTTTAACGAAGGTGCGTGGTCAGAACTGGAGGCAGTTGCGAACCAACTGCGGAGCCAGCGGCTGCGCCTGCAAGGTGGAGCCTGGGCGCTGCGGGTGTTCTACGGCACCGTGAGCCCTGCGGGCCCGCTGACGTCCACGGACGCGGCGTGGGAAGCGCAGATTGCCAAGCTGCAGGACTGGGCGCGGCAAGAGCCCGAATCGCCGACGCCGCACATCGCTCTGGCCAATGCTTATGTGAACTACGCCTGGAAGGCTCGTGGAAACGGCTGGGCGAATACCGTGACGCCGCAGGGTTGGCAACTTCTCAACCAGCGCCTGCAACTGGCGCGGCAATCGCTTGAGCAGGTGGCTAAATCCGGCAGCAACGATCCGGAGTGGTATGTGGCCATGCAACGGGTGGCGCTCGGGCAAGGATGGACGCGCGCCGAGGTAGACAATCTTGTGGACGCAGCACTGAACGCGGAGCCTGGCTACTTTTACTTTGCGCGCGCCCACGCAAACTATCTTTTGCCTAAGTGGTATGGCAAACCCGGTGAGACGGAACAGTTCGCAGCTCGGGTTGCCGACCGAATTGGCGGACTCGAAGGCGATGCGACTTACTTCCTGGTTGCAGCAACGATCAATTGCTGCCGCCGCATGCAGGCCCCCGCCATGCAGTGGGACCGGGTGCGGCAGGGCTATTTTGCGCTGGAGCAGCTTTACGGAACCAATAACTACGAGCGCAATGCATTTGCCTATCTCGCTCTTAAAGCCGGCGATGCGCAGACCGCGCAACAGGCATTTGCGAAGATCGGGGACGACTGGAGCGCCGCCGTGTGGCGCTCGAAGCCGCGTTTCGACGCCAGCCGTCTCGGGCACCCGATGGGCGACGTGCAGCCTCTGCAGCCCGATAAGACCGATGCGGCGGACACGACAAACTGAAGCCGCCTCATACGGCGCGAAGCAAGTTGAAAACCCTTGAGCCGTAGCGTCGCAACTCGGAGTCCCATCGAATGCAAATGCACAGCAACGTATTCAGTGCGGCCGGCCTGGCAGCACAAAATGCTCCGCGCAGCGCGGCTCGTAGTTGTCGCCGGCCATGATAACCGGGCTGTCGAAGTGCGCGGGGTTGCCGTCAACGAGCCGCTGCGGGTATAGCGCCTTGGCCCCGCAGGTGCAATAGGCAACGAGTTCCGTGATGTTGCCGGCATAGGTGCGCACCAGCCAGGAGAGATCGAGCATTTCGCCGAACGGCATGCCACGGAAATCAAGTTCGAGGCCCGAAACCATCACGTCGTAGCCCGACTCAAGCAGCCGCTTTGTGAAGAGGAACAGATCTTCGACGAACTGACCCTCGTCCAGGGCAATGCACTCGATGCGCTTGCCGATGCGCTGTTCGGTTGCATCGATGAGCGGCAGCACCGACCACGGATTGGAACCGGGAAACTCGACCGCCTCCATTTTTCCGCAGCCATTGCGATTGCGGCTTTCCACCTGGCCCGCGGCCGCTTTGGTATCGGCGCTGGGCTTGAGCAGCAACACGTACTGCCGCGCGTATTCGCGGCGGATCTCGATGCGCCGCAGCAGCTCCGCAGTCTTGTTGCTGCGCATCGGCCCAACGATCATCTCCAGTTTGCCGTGCACGCCGGCCTCCGGAACGATACCTCTCACAATCCCTGTTCCCCGATTGATTGCTGCTCTTTGGTCTACGCCGTCGCCCGCTGCTGCTCGCGATTGCCAAGCCGCACGCTGACGATCTTCGACACGCCCGGCTCCTGCATGGTCACGCCGTAAATCATGTCCGCGGCCTGCATCATGCGTTTCGAGTGAGTGACGACCAGGAACTGCGTGTCCTGGCTCAAAGTGTGCAGCAGGTCGGCAAGCCGCCCAACGTTGGTTTCGTCAAGTGGAGCATCTACTTCGTCCAGCACACAGAACGGGCTGGGCTGGAACTGGAAAATGCCGACCAGCAGCGCCAGCGCGGTAAGCGCCTTTTCACCGCCCGAGAGCAGCAGAACGTTCTGCAGCTTCTTGCCTGGCGGCGAGGCGACGATCTCCAGACCGCTTTCGGCCTGGTTCTCCTCATCCGTGAGCCGCAAAAACGCCTGGCCGCCGTGGAACAGGTGCGCGAAGACCTTGCCGAAGTTCTCGTTAATCTTTCCGAAGGCCTCGTCGAACTTCGCGCGCGAAATCTGGTCGATTTCCTTAATGGTCTCCTGCGTGTTCTCGATCGACTCAACCAGGTCCTTGCGCTGCGCTTCCAGGAACCCGTGGCGTTCGGCGGTTTCCTTGTACTCGTCGAGAGCCATCATGTTCACCGGGCCCATCTGCTCCATCTTCTGGCGCAGCGCGCGGCATGCCTCGTCTTCGGCAGCCAGTTCCTCGCCGGCCAGCCGCACAATCTCTGCATCCTCGCGCAGCACCTGCGCCTCTACGTTGACCTCGGCCAGGCAGCTTGCCTCAAGATGTTCAAGATCAGATTGCAGCTTCGCCAGCTCACTCGAACGCGCAGCGCGATCTTCGCGCAGTTGATCGAGAGCAGCGCGCTCATTCTTGAGCCGAGCCTCAAGCTCGCCGAGCTGCTGCCGAAGCGCCTGCGCCTGCACCGTAATTGCATGCGCCTGCGCCTGCGCCTCGGCGCGGATCTCCGTAAGCTGCTTCTGCCGGTCAACAAGCTCAGCCGATTCGCGCACGCGCTGCTCGCGCTCCGCCTCAGCCTCGCTGCGCTGCCGCTCAATCGTGGCTACGCGGCGCTCCAGATCCGCGTGCAGGCGATCGATGCGCTGGAAGGCAGCTTCGGCGCCGCGGCGGCGCTCTTCAAGGCCCGCGAGCTCGGCAGTTGCCTGCGCGGCCTCTTGCTGCAGGGCTTCGCGTTTGCGGCGCAGTTCGTCGAGCTGGCCCTGCAGCGTGTCCAGGCCAGCCTCAGCCTGCGCATGCTCGGCTTCCAGACGCGCCGTCTCTTCGCGCTTCTGCGCAATCGATTGATGTTTCGCCTCGCAGGCCTCCTTGTTGCGCGCAGCCTGCGTCGTCCAGTCCTGCAACCGGCGCTCGATGCGCTGCGCTTCGCCCTCCATCTGCTTGAGCGCGGCTCCAAGATTCGCAGCCTCGGTCTCGGCCTGCCGCCGCTCTGCGCTGCGGGTTTCGAGCTGTGCGGTAAGCTCCTCGATCGCGCTGGTAAGCGCGGCAGCCTGCGCTTCGGCTTCATTCAGCTCGGCCTGCACACGCGCGAGGCGGTTTTCGGTTTCCCGCAAATCGCGCTTGAGCGCCAGCGGCCCCTCGCTGGCCGGCTTTCCGCCAGTAACGGTTGCATTATGGAAGCATTCGCCGCCCGGCGTCAGGAAGTAGCCAAACTTGTACTGCGATGCCAGGTGCTGCGCGCGCTCGGCATCGTCCACAAGGTAGCCGTAGCGCAGCTTCGGCAGAATGGTCTCAAGCGACCGGCCGAAGCCATTCAGCACCTTGATCGCTTCGCGCAGCGGCGTCACGCCAGCTTCGCTCACCGTAGGCGTGTTCGAGTCGAAGAGCTGCCCCTGCGCGCTATCGTGAATCAGGAACGTTGCCCGTCCGTCGCTCGTCTTGAGCAGCCGCACGCCCTCTTCGGCCACGCCCCAGTTTTCAACCACCACGTAGTTCAGCTCTTCGCGCAGGAACTCGTCGACCACGCCTTCGTGCTGGCCTGCAACCTCAAGAAAATCCGCAAGCGTGCCTTTGGGAGCGATGCTCTGCCCGAGCGCCCCCGGCTTCAGCAGCTTGCGCACCGTGTCAGTCGAGTAGCTGTGGTTGCGAATCAGCGCCTCGAGCGAGTCGCGCCGGCCCGCGGCTGCGGCCTGCTGGCTGCGTAACTGGTTAGCGCGGGCGCGCTGCTCATTCTCCTGCGCGCGCTTGGTCTGCAGCCCTTCACGCAGCGAGGCAATCTCCGCCTCAAGGCTGCGGAGCGATTCGTTGGCGATTTCAAACCGCACCCGCGCCGCGCCGCTTTCCACGCCAAGATTTTCTTTCTCATGCTCGGCCTGGCGCATCTCGGCGTTCAACCGCTCGGCTTCGCGCTCCAGCGCCGCCAGGCTTTCCTCGCCCTGCGCCATGTGGTTGCGCGCGTTGCCGGCCTGCGTCAGCAGGTTCATGGCGTGGCGGCGGCTGATCTCCAGTTCCCGTTCGGACCGGAACACCTCTTCGGCAGCGGCGCGTGCCCCTTGCTGGCGCGCCTCCACCATACTGCGGAACTCGCGGGCCTCACCGGCCGCTGTCTCCAAAAACTGCCGCTGCTGGGCGCGCTCTTCCTGAATGCCCGCAAGCTGCGTCCGGGTCTGCTCCAGCTCCGTACCGGCGGCGGCGATGCGCGCTTCAAGATCAGCCACGCGCTCGGTGTTCGAGCGCTCGCGCGCCGTCGCGCGTTCCAGCTCAACGGCTGCGTTATTCGCACGCGACTGCGCCTCCTGCCCATCGCGGTCGAGCTGATAACCACGCTCGGTCAACTCGTGCTGGCTCGCCTCGTCGGTTTCTATCTGAGCAGCTGACCCGTTTATGCGCTCCGTCAGCGCAGCGATGTCTTCGTCCAGGCGCTTCTGATCGGCGTCCATCACGGCCATGCGGCTGGCCAGCACCACGCGCAACCGGCCGCGCAACTCATCGCGCACCGCCGCATAACGCTCTGCCTTGGCAGCCTGGCGCTTCAAGCTGTTCATCTGCCGCGTGACTTCTTCAAAAATGTCATCCACGCGGGCCAGATTCTGCTTTGCGCTTTCAAGCCGCAGCTCGGCCAGGCGTTTTTTCGTCTTGAAGCGCGTAATTCCGGCAGCTTCTTCAATAATCGACCGGCGCTCGTGCGGCTTCGAGCTGAGCAACTGCCCAATGCGCTCCTGGCCGATGATCGCGTAACTCTCCGGCCCCAGGCCCGTGCCCATGAAGATGTCCTGAATGTCGCGCAGCCGGCATAGCTTGCCATTGAGCAGGTATTCGCTTTCGCCGGTGCGGAACAGACGCCGCGTGATGACCACTTCGCCCTTCTGCGGCGTGCTCGAAAATTTGCGGCGGCGAATTTTGAGCACCACGGCGTGCGAACCGTCGGCTGGCTGCCCTTCCGCGTTTTTCTGTTCGCCCTCTTCTTCGATCACTTTGCCGGGCTGCTCGCTGGCGATAATCTCCTCAGCCTCAACAGCGCGCTGGCGGCGCAGTTCTTCCTCATTCCAGTCCGCGGGCGCTTCGTTGTCGACCACAACCTCCGGCTCCGCGGGAATTGACCCTTCGTAGGCTTCCGGGTCAATCATCGTGAGGGTCACTTCGGCCATGCCCAGGGCCTTGCGCTCGCGCGTCCCGGCAAAGATCACATCCTGCATGTGCGTGCCGCGCAGACTCTTGGCGCTCTGCTCGCCCAGCACCCAGGTCACACCGTCCAGAATGTTCGACTTGCCGCACCCATTCGGCCCCACGACGACCGCAATGCCGGTGCCGGCAAGGCCGATTTCCGTGCGATCGCAAAAGCTCTTGAACCCCAGGATGTGGATCTTCTTTAGTTTCAGCATCTTTACTCCGGAAAGTTGACCCGTTGCTCCATGTAATGAGCGACGCACGCTGCCCGCAAGGGAAAGCCGTCACAGCATGACAAAGTACCTGCTTGATTACTGACTCTACGGAGCCGAATCCTCAGGGTCAACGGTTCCAAGGCGTGTTTTTGTGGATAAGGAGGGCGGAATCGCGCTTCCGGCAAAAAAAGAACTAAACGGGCGAATTCCGGAAGGCATCCGGTGGATTTCGGGGATTTCAAAGCCCTGGCGTTCGGGAATTTCTGTTGCCGGTTTTGGTTCCCGCAGCCCCACTCTAAGGCTATGCATTGCGGAGCAGCCATTGGGTCAGCTCCGCAATGCGCCTTCACATAGATTATCCAATACGCCATTTCAAGATGCGCAGATTACCTCCGGCCGCCGCCACCGCCACCGCCGGACGGATGGCCACCTCCGCCACCGCCGCCGCTCGGGTGAGAACCGCCGCCTCCGCCACCACTGGGAGGATGATAGCTGCCACCACCGCCACCGCTCGGATGGTATGCCGGCGCCGGACGCGAAGCGGGCGCGCTGCTCGGCCTACTCGGCGTCGCATAATTGCCGTGCTGCGGAGCGTAACCATACGGCGCTGGCGCATACGCCGGACGCGAAGGCACAAAGCCCGGCCGTGCGCCAGCGGCCGGAGCTCCCTCTCTGACTGTTGGCTGGCCGTAGACGGCGCGTCCGGCAAACGATGCGCCTTCATACGCGGAGCGGGCCGGCAACGGCCGCATCGCCGCCACGGTCTGCCCGTCGATCCTCACCGGCGTGTTGAGATCGCGAGCCGGCAGCCCGCCCGCGAACACCTGCGGACGCCGGTTCACGGCAATCATCGGAATCGGCCGGTTTGGAACCGGCGTCCGCGGTCCAATCGGCCGGTGAACCGGGTGATACCAGCCGGGAACAATGCCAAAGACTGGCCCGCCATAAAATCCAGTCGTCCACCACGGCGAGCAGCCGCCGAGCCCCGGCGCCCAGCCCCATCCAAAGCCGCCGTAGAAGTTCCATGCGCCGCACTGGTACGGCAAATAGCCCCACGGGTATGCCGAAGCCCATGTGTAACCGAAGCCCGGCGTCCACACCCAGTTGCCATTTCCATAAGGATCGAAGCCGGCGTTGGACGCATCATAGGGCGACCACACGTAGCCCTGTCCGGGCACGTTATACCACTGCCCGTTTGCATCCAGGTCGCTCCACGCGGGATTAGCCGACTGGCCCTGCGCCAGATCGCTCGGCGCGCCGGTCTGCGCAGTCGCCTGGCTGCTCAGCGCCTGATCGCGGTCGGAGTTCCACGTGTCCCAGGAGTCCGGCTCGATCGACTCAGCCATGTTGTAGCCGTTGGGATCGGTATTGCTCAGCGCCACGCTTTCGCCGCCGTGAATGTCCAGCGCCAGGCCATTCGCGCCGTCCAGGTGCGCATTACCGGAAAAGACGGCAAGCTCGCCCGGAGGCGTATCGTCTTTTACGCGGAAGACAGTAAAGCCGCTGCCCGTCACTACGCTGTCGCCAAAGCGCACGCGAATCTGTCCCGCCTGGCCGTTGCCCTGCAACTCGAAGTACGCGAGCCCGCCATTTACGTCCAGCTCTGCGTCGGACGAGGTTCCCTGGCCGCGCAGCGTCTTGATGGTCAGCGAACTGTCGGGCGAGAGGCGCGCCACGCTGCCATCTTCG
>JASIJW010000265.1:0-12405 GCA_030050035.1 Acidobacteriaceae bacterium
CGGCGCTAGGTTATTTCCAATTCTCATCCGGGGCCCTCGCCAGAGGGCCCCGTTTCTTTGCCACAACCCCCTGTTTTCCAACAATATTCGCGACTACATTTCCACAAGTTCGCTGTTTCGGCTTACCCGCCGCCCATTTCCCCTCTTGGCAATTAATCACCCCTGCCGTACACTGGCTACTTCTGGATAGCGTTGCAGGGCTTTCTAGCCGGGCAGAGCTAGCAATTCAGGTTGTCTGAGCTGGAGCCGAAAGAAGTTCCAGTTGATGAACAGGGCCAGTTTTAGCTGGCCTAATGGTTTGCTCCAGATTTTGCGTGAGGGCATGAACGCAGCAATTTCCATCGCTCGGTCGGCGATCAGTTTACCTATATGGCGGTTAACGCCGTCGTTCGGTTTTATGCGTGCCATTTTGTCCGCCGCTTTTCACCAGATTCCCTCCTCTGTTCACCTTCCTTTCAAACAAGTTCGGTACGGTTGTCTGTTGGGACAAGCAACCATGTCTGGCGCCATGATGCTTGGGCCAGCGATGGCGCCTCTATCGCCTGTTCGTCGCTGTGCCTGGCTCTCGCGCGTGTTTCGGGATCGCTCGTTTGTCTCCTGTGCTTTCTTGCGGCGGACATCGGAGCCTTTATCCACCTTGCACACTGTTTTTGGAGAGCCTCAATGACACTTCATTGCATTCGCCTGAGAACTCTGCGCCTGGCGCTTCTTCTCGCATAGATGGGTTAAGCGGCCTCATCCGCGCAGTCCAGTATGCAGCGCGCCATTTCGGATTCCTGTTTTCTGGTTGAATGAACGGCAGATATCGATTTCTTGTGAGGACACAATGAGACGATTTTCCTGGAAAGGATTTGCCCTGGGCTGTCTCGCATCGCTCGCCATCGTGCTATGCGCGCTGCCAGCAATAACGCAACAGACCCTTGGTTCGATCAACGGCACAGTTGTTGATCCGGCCGGAGCCTCGATTCCCGGGGCTTCTGTTACCATCGCCAACGACGCCACAGGCTTCACGCGGTCCACTACCTCCCAGAAAAATGGATTTTTCCAGATATTCAACCTGCCGATCGGAACCTATACCGTGACGGTGACGCAGCAGGGGTTTGAAAAATCGCAGGTGGCGGGCATCGCTGTGAGCGAATCCCATGCCACCACGGTAAACGTGTCGCTCAAGGTGGGCGAGACGACGGTGTCGGTGGAAGTCACCGCTAACCCTATGTTGAACGCCACCGATACCACGAATGGCTACACATTGGATAAAGACCAGATTGCGGAGACTCCGCTGGCCACTGGCAGCTTCACTCAACTCGCCATTCTGGCTCCCGGCGTCAGCTCTCAGTTCATTGCCGGCGTGGGAACGAATCAGGGTCTCGGCAACCAGAACATATGGGCCAACGGTCAACGCTCCACGTCCAACACCATGACCGTGAACGGCGTCAACGTGACGAACCTCTTCAACGGGCAGACCGCTAGCGAACAGGCCTCACAGCGGTATCAGGATGCAATCGGTGAAGGTGGTTCCACGGCTGGCCAGTACCAGGACAATATCTCCGTTTACGGCTCGAACGGCAACGGCCTGGCTTCGCCCCCGCCGGAGTTTCTGCAGGAGATCAGCATCCAGACCTCGATGTACGACGCGCAGCAAGGCCAGACCAGCGGCGCGCACATCGGCATGATCACCGCCAGCGGCACCAACAAACTTCATGGGCAGCTCTACGGATTACGCGCCACCAACTTCATGAACGCGGCTCCGTTCTTCTATAAGCAGGATGTCTTGCTGGGCACCATTCCGGTGCAGGATGAGAACCCGCAGTTGCACAAATGGGTTACGGGGGGCACGGTAGGCGGACCGATCCTGAGAAACAAGATATTCTTCTTTCTCGGTTACCAGCACCTTTACACTTCCGATCAGTACGGCGCTCTGGCCCAGGTCCAGGTTCCCTACGGCCTTACTAACGACCGCAGCCTTACCGGCATCCAAAACGCTTGCAACAGCTATGTGGTGGCAAGTGCTGCTGGCGGTCATACGGTTACCTGCCCTGCACAAAACACCTGGAATGGCGCCGCCATTGCTCTGCTGCAAGCGCAATTACCTAATGGTCAATATCTCATCCCTTCGGCAGATGCCAATGGGGAGAGCCAGATCGAAAACGGGTTAAACGATGCGTCGCAGGTGGGTACATCGATTTTCAAAGGAGATCAGGCGACTGCATCGCTGGACTTTAATATCTCCGGTGCCGACCACCTTTCGGCCAAATACTTTTACCAGCACATGCCCACCACCAGTCCCTACGCGGTCAGCGGCTATGCCGGATTCCCGGTAACCTCAGACAATGGCGCGCAGGTGGCCTCGCTCACCAACACTGTGAACCTGGGCTCTCACATCAATTGGGTGCAAGTGCTGGGTTTCTCGCGGCAAAAGGTCTATACAAGCGACTCCGAGGCGCTCACAGCATCCAGCGTGGGTATTACCGTGCCCGTCGGCAATGACTTCCCGGGCTTCGAACTGGAGGACTTCGCCGAGTACAGCTCTGAATCCAATACCTCGGATCTCGGTCCCTACACCTCCGGCGACTTCTTCGACGATGGATATTTTGAAAATCGTATCGCTCCCTCCTCTGATTTGATCTGGTCGCATGGCAGGCACACGATAACAGTAGGCGGCAGCTTCAGCTACGATCAATTGAACATTCGCAACCTCGCCTCTGGCTTCAGCAGATTGGTGGAGAAGTACTTCACCAGCTTCCTGACCGGCAGCGTTTATTCCGGCAGCCTTCTCACCGGTAACTCAAACCGTTATTACCGCTCTCACGACATCGGCGGATATGCGATGGATAAGTGGCAGGTCTTGCCCAATCTCAGCATCTCCGCAGGTATCCGCTACGACTTCGATGGCCCGTTAAGCGAGAAGAACGGCATGCTTTTCAACTTCGATCCGTCACTCTACTCGGCGACCGATAGTGCGGTCACCAACTCCGGCTTCGTCGTGGCTGGCAACAACAAGCAGTACGGCACGCCCGGTGTCAGTGACTCAACGCTCAAAGGACGCCAATGGGGCATCGGTCCACGTTTGGGAGTAGCCTGGGCGCCTACGGTCAATCACGGCTCGATTGTCTGGCGCGCGGGTGCTGGCATGTACTACGATCGCGGCCAGTATTTCCAATATCTCTCTCCGCCGTACAGCGCCTCATCGGAGATCAGCGGCCCGTTCGGAGTGACTCAGGAACCTCCCTTTGCTACTTTCACCACCTCGACCGGCAGCATGAACCAACCGTTTCCGACCGTTTCTTCGCCTGTCACACCGGCCACGATTGCGTCTACTATGCCGACAGTCAATTCCATCGAAGGCACGTGCAATGCCTACAACGTTTATCACCACGTAACGGGAACCTACGACGGCTATAACTGCAGCGACGGCCAGGGCCTCAGCGGGCCGCTCGTGATCGGCAACTACAACGTCAATAACAAGTTGCCCTACACCGAAGATTGGATTCTCGATATGCAGTGGCAACCCACAAGCGATATGGCTTTTGATATAGGCTATGTTGGCAACCGCGGCCGCCACCAGGTGATTCCGCTGCCCTTCAACGAGCCGGTGCTGTGTACGCCTAGCAACTACCAGTCGATTGCGGCCTGCCATGGCCAGCAGTACTCGTATGGTCTGCAGGTCCTCAGCACCGTCAATGCACCGAGCGGATACTACGGCTCGGGCGATACCAAGTCCACGCCCTACGCCATGGCCAATGAGCCTGTCGATAGCTTCAGCGGCGGCAACGTGGATTTGCGCGTGCCTTATGTCGGATACGACCCCAACTCCGCTTCATTCAGCGCGGCCGGCGTTTCCGCCTACGATGCCCTGCAGGCGCATTTGCAGAAGCGCATGTCGCACGGAGTGCAGGCTGGGGTTTCCTACACATGGTCGCATACTCTCGACGAGCAAAGCGATGAGGGCTTGTTCTTTACCGGCGTTCCCGGCAACCTGCGCAGCTCTTACGCCAACGCCGATTTCGACCAGACCAATAACCTGACCTTTAACTTCGTCGCCAGGCTGCCCAATTTCATCAGCGACAGAAGCAGTTTGTTAAGCCGTGTGACGAACAACTGGTCCTTCCTGGGCATTGTAGCGATGGAGAGCGGACAGCCATACAGTGTTTACGACTATCACGGCACGGTCGGCGGACAGTATTTCGGCTCCAACGCCAACCTGATTAATCCCATCCTGCCCCTGAAACCCGGAATCGGCCCAACCCAGGCGAAGACCGGCAAGTCGGGCGCCTTCACCTCTGCAAATCCCACCACCTATAACCCGGCGCTGAACCCCAGCGACTTCGAAGTTCCGTTGCTGAGCCCAGGCCAAAACGGCGTGCCTGCCTGCGATACCACCACCGACGGCGGAAACGCCGGCCCCGGCGGCGGTCCGCTCTGTGATGTCTATGAAACCACCTTCGTTCCGGGGCAGCGCAATATCTTCCGTCAGTCCTTCCAGAAGCGCGCTGACATCACCCTGCAAAAGGTGGTGCCCATTAAAGAGCGGTACAATATCAACTATCAATTCGAGGTCTTCAACGTAACCAACACGCCTAGCTTCGACGTTCCCACCAACAGCATCGACCTCGATCCGAGCTATGACGAACTCAACGCCGAGGAATACGGCCAGCAGGTTCAGCCAACCTATCCCAACGCTTCGAGCAAAGCCGGCGGCACTGTGACAACGCCGACTGGACCCGCGACATGCCAGGGTGCTTCCACGGCCTGTGCCTACGAGCTTTACACCGCTCCTGGCACATCTTCCACCACTCTGGGCGTGGTGCGAAATACCATCGGCAGCGCCCGCACTATCGAGATGGCGATGCACTTCACCTTCTGATCGGCGATGTTCTTTCGGATACCTTTGGGGCCCTCGTCAGGGCCCCGATTTTCTTCTTCCTGCTGCAACGCTTTTCGCCTTCACACAATTCACCGAAGCAAGATGGAAAACGCTGACACAGTTTTTGCCCGCCATATTTCCACAGACGAACCATCTTCGATTTGCTACGATCACTGTTGACCACATGGAGACCTCTTCGATGTGATCGTTGCCGCGCCCTCCTCGGGTTCGGCCTATCGACAACTTGAATCGCCAGGATGCTCGGGAAGGCGGTGAAATTCCGCCACTGCCCCGCAACTGTGAGCGCACCCGCTTGATACAGCCCTAGATAAAGGCCATATCTGCGGGGAGTTCGGCTCACGCTCTTCGCGTTGAAGAGCGTTCAGGCCACTGGGAACGTCAGCAGTTTCCCGGGAAGGCGAGCTGAGCACGAATTACGCGCAAGTCAGGAGACCGGTCCGTGGCGCACTAACCGCTTTCCGCGTTCCGAGGGGAACGCCAGGAGCTGACGATGCCTGTTCGAGAAATTCTCCGTGGCCGCCACAAAAGGCTATTGGCCCATCGCGTCGCGGCGCACGTTCTGTGCGCTCTTTTTGTCCTTCTTCCCGCCGCAATTCACGCCGCATCCATCCACGGCACGGTCACTGACGCCTCTGGCGCGCGCGTCTCCGGCGCCAAAATCGTTCTGGTGAGTAAGCAGAGCGTGGCAGCCACGGCCATTTCTGGTGGCGACGGCAGCTTTGAGCTCACCACCGGCTCAAGCGGACGCTTTTTTCTCGTCGTTTCCGCACCTAACTTCCGCCAGCTCGAAACGCCCGACTTCTATGCAGGCCAGCTGGACGTTGTAGAGCGCAGCGTGGTGCTGGAGCCTGCCTGGGTGCGCGAGTCGATCGTCGTCACGGCCACCGGCACGCCCACGCCGCAGCCGCAGACAAGTTCTGCGACGACGGTCCTGGGCCCGCTCGATCTGACCCAGCGCGCCGGCTTCGTCAACGCGCTGCGCCAGGTGCCCGGCGCGTTCGTCGTGCAGACAGGCCAGCGCGGCTCGCAGACGTCATTGTTCCTGCGCGGCGGCGACTCTGACGACACTATGTTTCTGCTTGACGGCGTAGATGCCGGCGATGTCGGTGGCCAATTCGACCTCGGCCCGCTATCCACCACTGGTATCGAAAGCACAGAAGTCTTTCGCGGTCCGGACACCAATCTATACGGCGGCGATGCCGCAAGCGGCGTCGTGAGCATGACCACCGCCCACGGAACTACAAGTTTTCCTTCAATTCTGTTTGAAGGCGACGCAGGCAACTTCAATACTTCGCGCGAGCAACTGGAGCTTGCCGGCGCCCACGGCAAGTTCGACTATCTCGGCGCCTATAGCTGGTTCCAGACCCAGAACGCACTCCCGCGCGACGAGTACCACGTCTCGGCACCGGCCGCAAATCTAGGCTGGTCGCCCTCTGCGAACACGCAGCTGCGTGTCGTTGGTCACTACCTTGTAAGCGCAACTGGCGTGCCCAATGCCTGGGACTTCTACCACGTGGCCGACGACGCCACCCAGAAGGACCAGAACATCTACGTAAGCGCCTCGCTCGACAATCAGACTACGGCCAGCTTCCACAACAGCTTCCACTACGGCCTCACGCGCAAGCGCGAGCAGTACACCCGCTGGACGCAGCAGGGCAGCGGAACCTTCGACTCCTACGGCGACAGCTACGGCTACCCGGTCACCATCACTGGCGCCAACGGCTACTCCGCCAGTGGCCAGGCGCTGCTCGATTACGCCGGCACGTCCGCCGATCAACTCGTCAACAATCGCGATCAATACTCTTACCAGGGCAGCTTCGCTTTCACACCGCATCTCACCGGTCTCATCGGCGGGCGATATGAGCGCGAGCGCGGCGCCGACCCCGGTGGCTATTATCCAGCGGCTGAGCGCAACAACTACGAGTACCTGGCCTCGGTGCACGGCGATTTCAAAAGCCGCTTCTACTACACACTCGGCGGGGGAATTGAGCATTACTCTCTCTTCGGCGTGCAGACATCTCCGCGCGGCGGCGTCACTTATTACGCGCTGCGCCCGCGATCAGGCGTCTTCAGTGGCACGCGCGTGCTCTTCAGTTTTGGCGAAGGCGTGCGCGAGCCATCGCTAACCGATCAGTTCTATTCGCTCTACAGCTTCCTTGAGCAGAACGGCGGCCAGAGCACCATCCAGCAGTTGCACATCAGCCAGCTGGCAACGCCACAGGACCGCACCTACGAGGGCGGCGTGGAGCAGGCTTTTCTGAGCCAACACATCATCTGGCGCACGAATTTCTTTCACAACGAATTCGGCCGCCAGATCGAGTATGTAGGCCTCGACCTCGTCCCCGAACTACTGCCCAACCTTACGGCCGCCGAGCAGAACCAGCTCGAAGCCTTCCTGCAGAACTCGGGCGCTTACGAACTGAGCCTCAACAGCGAGGCGTACCGTGCCATGGGTTTTGAAACCAGTGTGGAGGGCGGCATCGGCCGCAACATATTCCTCCGCGGCGGCTACACGTATCTCGACGCGGTGGTGCAGCGCTCGTTTACCAACGACGATCTCGCACTGCTCGGCCCGCTACCGACGTACAACGGCATTCCCATCGGCGCTGACTCACCGCTCGAAGGCGCGCGCCCGTTCCGCCGCCCGCCGCACACGGGTTTCTTCTCAGCCACCTTCGCCAGCCACAAGATCACCGGCGTCTTAACCTCGTCCTTCGCCAGTCGTTCGGACGACTCGACCTATCTCGACGACGAGGCCTATGGGTCGAACCCGAACGCGCTGCTGCTGCCCAACCGCAACCTTGATTTTGGTTTCGCCGATCTCGATCTCGGTGGCAGCTACCAGCTCTTCAATTGGATGGCGATCTACGCGCAGGCAGACAATTTGCTCAGCAACCAGCACATTGCGCCAATCGGTTACCCAAGCCTGCCGTTCAACCTCCGCGCAGGCCTCCGCATCAACTGGGGCTTGCGCCGTGGCCAGTAATGACGATAGTCATCGAAAACCTTTGAGGCTTACTGCCAGTAGTCATCTGTCATCCTGAGACAGGTTTGGCCGGTTTCCGGCCAGGCCTTGCCAAGGATCTGCGGTTGTTTTTCTTCTGCAATCCACGAAGGCGGCTATGCACAAGTGACAGGAGCCGCCTTCGAGCTACGCGTCGCGCACAAGCACCACATGCAAGAACCGCGGCCCATGCACGCCCTTGATGCGCGTCATCTCAATATCCGCGGTAGCGCTCGGCCCGGAGATCCACGTAACCAGCGCAGGCGTATCGGCGCACCGCGCAAAATACTCAGGTAGCGTCTCCACCACCTGATCGGCGCGCAGAACACAAAGGTGCCAGTCCGGCAACAGCGTTAACACGCGCCGGCCTTCACTTGCAGAGTGGTGCAGCGCGATCGTCCCGGAATCGGCCACGCCGCAAAACGCCCCGGTTATCACGCCCTCAGCGCGGTCAATCTCGCCCACTGAAAGGCCATCATCGATTTTGAACTCGAATCCCGGCGCGCGCCATGAAGCAGGAACCCCCGCCGGTACAACAAAGCTGCGACGCCCGCTCGCCTTAAGCTGCGCTGCAATCGCCGCCGGAAGCTCGGCCTCAGAGCACTCGACCACCTCTGCGTCATAATCGCACAGCCGCTCAACGAACAGCCGTATGCATTCTTCCCGGCTCATCGCGCCCGCGCGAATGTACGGTCGCGGCAGCGCCGCGTAGGCCGCAGAAATCTCCCCAGGTGCGCGTGCCGCTTCTCGCGTCGCAGCCCGAATGCGCTCGAGAATCGCCTGCCGCGAGGAACTCCTGCTCATTTCGCCTCCTTGCCCCGCGCTGCCCACCACTCATGAAAGCTCTGCTGCGGAAATCCGCGCAGGTCGCGGGTCTGCGTCCACTTCGCGCCGAGCCCCGGCAGCGAATGTATCCACCCATCGCGTCGCGAAAACGGCCGCAACGCCATGCGCGCCAGCCGCTGCGCCGCGTGGAATAGCCACGCGCGCGAAAAGAGCATTCCCGCCAGTCGCATGCCCAGGTACATCGGATCGAAGAACCGTTTTGCTGTGCGCCGTTCCTGGTCTGTCACCTGCGCGCGCAGGTCGATGAGGATCTCTGGAATATTGATCTTGACCGGGCATACTTCGTAACACGCCCCGCACAATGACGACGCATACGGCAGCGACTGCGCGTGGTGCATTCCGGTAAGCTGCGGTGTCAGGATCGCGCCAATCGGCCCCGAATACACCGAGCCATAAGCGTGCCCGCCCGTCTGCCGGTACACCGGGCATGTGTTCATGCAGGCCGCGCAGCGGATGCAGCGCAGCGTCTGCCGCTCGCGCTCCCGTGCCAGAATCGAAGATCGTCCGTTATCGAGCAGGATCACATGAAACCGCTGGGGCCCATCACCCGGCGTCACGCCGGTCCATAGCGACGTGTACGGGTTCATGCGCTCGCCCGTCGCCGATCGAGCCAGCACCTGCAGCAGCACTTCGAGATCCTGAAAGCGCGGCAGCACCTTTTCGATTCCGGCAATCGTAATCAGCGTCCGCGGCAGAGTGAGGCACATTCGTCCGTTGCCTTCTGACTCCACAACCGTCACCGCGCCCGTTTCGGCAGTCAGAAAATTCGCTCCGCTGATTGCCACCGGAACGGAGAGAAACTTCTCCCGCAAATATTGCCGCGCCGCCGCCGTCAGCGCCTGCGGATCGTCGCTTAGCTCCGGCAGACCCATCCGCCGCGCGAAGATCTCCCGCACCTGGCTGCGGTTCACGTGCAGCGCGGGTACTACGATGTGCGAAGGTTCTCCCTCTCCGAGTTGCAGAATAATCTCGGCCAGATCGGTCTCCGTCGCGCGGATTCCGTTGCCTTCGAGAAACGGATTGAGCTGGATCTCGGCTGACGTCATCGTCTTGATCTTGATGACCTCAGTCGCATTCTCTTCGCGCACGAGATCAAGCACGATCCGCCGCGCCTCGGCGGCATCCGCCGCCCAGTGCACTACGCCGCCCGCCGCCGTACACCGTTCCTCGAACTGCTCGAGGTAGAACCCGAGATTTTCGAGCGCATGCTCGCGAATGGAAGCCGCGGCCGTCCTCAGCGCCTGCCAGTCGCTCTTTTCCTCAACCAGCCGCGTGCGCTTCGCCTGGATTATGTCGATGGCGTGCGCCACGTTCTTACGCAGTTGAGGATTGCGCAGCACCGGTAGCGCTGCCTGGGGAAACGGCGCCGCCAGCGTCGGATCGAGGACTGCGTGCTCGGGCCCATCCATGTGCGGACTCATGCGCGCGCCTCGTCCTTTCGTGTGCTGGCCAGAATTTCCGCCAAGTGAATGGTCTTCATCCCCGCAAACTGCCGGTGCATCGCGCCTTCAAGGTGCATAAGGCAGCTGTTGTCCAGCGCCGTGCAGTACTCGGCACGGGTCGCAAGCACATCCTGCATCTTGGTTGCGAGCATCGCCGAAGAAACGTCGCCGTTCTTCACCGAAAACGTCCCGCCGAATCCGCAGCAGCGGTCCAGATTCTCGAGCGGAACAAGATCGATTCCACGTACTTTCGAGAGCAACCGGAATGGACGATCGCCCAACTGCAGGCCACGCAGCCCATGGCAGCTTGCGTGATAAGTCACGCGGTGCGGAAAGTATGCGCCCACGTCTTCTGCGCCCAGCCGGTCAATGAGAAACTCGCTCAACTCGAACACGCGTGGCAGCAGAGAAGCAAGCTCGCTTCGCAACCCCTCGTCGCCCAGTTCCTCAAATAGCCCAGTGTACTGGTCGCGGATCATCGCCACGCACGACGACGACGGAATCACGACATTCTCGGTATCCCGGTACATGCGCACGAATCGTTTCGCCAGGCTGAAGGCCTCGGTCCGGAAGCCGGTGTTGGCGTGCATCTGCCCGCAGCAGGTCTGCTCGGGGTGAAAATCGAGCGTGACACCGAGCCGTTCGAGCAACCGCACCACGGCCCGCCCGGTTTCGGGAAACAAAGTGTCGTTATAGCAGGTGATGAAGAGCGAA
This sequence comes from Acidobacteriaceae bacterium, assembly GCA_030050035.1. GTDB lineage: Bacteria > Acidobacteriota > Terriglobia > Terriglobales > Acidobacteriaceae > Telmatobacter. Next base: position 10,892 of record JASIJW010000265.1, read on the forward strand.
GCGCGCATGGCGTTCCAAACGGTAAAAAGTTCTTCAAATAACTGTGCTTCTATCCTAACCTTCTGCCCCACCCTCTGACTCGCCCCTTCGCCCGCGGCCCATTCCTGTATCCTGCGCCTAGGGCAGGTCGAGCTGCCCAGCCAGCCGCGCAAAAACGGAGCAAAGCAGCATGGCCGAATCTGGGGGAGACGTAGCGCTGCGCACGCGAGTGCATGTCACGCGCAGACTTATCCCATATTTGCTGCTGATCTACATCATGGCCTACGTGGACCGCGCCAATCTGGGCGTGGCCAAGCTGGGCATGGAAGCTGACACCGGGTTCAACGACGCCGTTATCGGCTTCGGCGCCGGCATCTTCTTCCTCGGCTTCCTCGTCATGAACATCCCCGCCGGCTTCCTGGTGGAGCGCTGGAGCGCGCGCAAGCTCATCGCCGCCATCATGATGGCTTGGGGCGTCTTTGCCTCAATGATGGGATTCCTGGGGATGCCTTTCCTTGGCGCCCTTCACGTTAGCACGCAATTCTACCTGCTGCGTCTTCTGCTCGGCATTGCGGAAGCTGGTTTCTTCCCCGGCGTCATCCTCTATATCTCGCACTGGTACCGCCCGCAGGACCGTGCCCGCGCCAAGGGTTACTTCATGCTGGCGCAACCCATCGCCATTGCCGCCGGCATCCCCATCTCCGGCTGGATTCTCGATCACATTCATTGGCTCGGTCTGCCAGGCTGGCGCTGGGTATTTTGGCTCGAAGGTGTGCCGCCGTTCATCATGGCATTCGTCTCGCTCTGGTACCTCACCGACCGCCCGCAAAGCGCGCACTGGCTGCCCGATGAAGAGCGAACCTGGCTCATCGACCAGCTCCGCGCCGATGAAGCTCTCAAAGTCAAAGCCCATCGCGTCAGCATTCAGGATGCCCTCCGCAATCCGCAGACATTTCTGCTCATCGCCATCCTCTTTCTCATCGTTGCCGGAAACCAGGCCCTCATTTTCTTTCTGCCTTCCATCACCAACACCATGAAGGCGCTGCCCGCCGGCTTGCGGCAGGTCGCCGCTGGCCTGCCCTACGCATGCAGCGCGCTGGGCATCGTCGGTAACGGCATCTTGACGCAGCGCTCCGGAAAGCTGCGCCGTCACACCGCGCTGCCCGTACTTGCAACGGGCGTCTCGCTGGCGCTGGCCGTCATAGCCCGCAACCACGACGGCATCATGGTCGCGCTTTTATGCCTCACCGGTTTTACTGCACAGGCCTACATGCCCGCCTTCTGGACGCTACCCACCACACTCTTCGGCAAATCCGCCGCGGCCACGGCCGTGGGCCTCATCGCGCTCGGCAATCTGGGCGGTCTCGTCGGCCCCTGGCTCTTTGGTTATCTACGCGATGTCACCGGAAATTACACTGCGGGATTGTGGGTGGCCGCAGGTTGTATGATTCTGGCCGGACTGCTGGCCACACAGATTCATGTTGCATACGCAGGAGAGGATGCCCGAAATGAACTCGAAAAAGAAGCCCGAACAG
>JASIJW010000032.1:0-3663 GCA_030050035.1 Acidobacteriaceae bacterium
CAGGACCACACCGGTCAGAGCTATCTCTATCCTTTCTTTCTGGAGAAGCATCCCTCTCTCGCCGGCTCAGACCAGGGGACACGCTTGGCCTTCATGCACGACGAGGCAGTGAGGACCATCCGGTCGCACCTGAAGATTTATCTTCGCCTGTGCTTCGATACTTTCTTAAAGGTGACCTTCGATCCGGACGCCGGGCAATTTGATGAGTACCTCGCCATTCGGCAGCAGGAGAACAACCACGATCTGCTCAATAAAGGAATGGTGCGTTCGGCAATCGCGCGGCTAAAGCAATATCCTAGAACCGCCGTCGAAAAGATGCTTTTTGAGGTTTACCTGCTCGGCCTTTACTTCTTTGCCGTGCGGGGCTTAATCCGCAATGGCATGGAGCGGGATACGTTTTGGCTTCTTTGCGGTATGTTGGCCTATTTCTCAATCGTTACGGTTCTCGGAGGGGGAAACGGCTCGGATGCTCGATACCGGTTCCCGGTCATGCCCATCGTCTGCCTCCTGGCTGCAACAGGGATCGTCGGCCGGCGAAAGATTGCAGAGGAGTAGCAGCGGGGTTGTATCTGTCCCGAGTCGCGCACCCGGCCAGCATCTTCAGATTTCCTATATATTTTAAGAGAACCCAATTCACATTACCTGTCGCGGCGCCCATGATCGCCGATAAACCAGGAAAACATTCTTCCGGGAAATCCCGGGTACTCATGCCCGTAACTTTGTCATCGGCCCTGAAGTGCCGGCAATTGAGGTGCAGTAAATGAAGGACGGCAAGGCGATCATCATCGGAGCAGGGCCTGCCGGATTGACGGCTGCCATCGAACTCCAGCGCAAATCTAACATCCAGCCCGTCCTCATCGAGGGCAGTCACGAGATCGGCGGTATTTCCCGCACCGTGCGCTACAAGGGCAACCGGATGGATATCGGCGGCCACCGCTTCTTCTCGAAATCGGATCGTGTCATGCGCTGGTGGCTGGAGATGATGCCGGTCGAAGCCGGAACCAGCCAGAACGGGCACCTTCGCTATCAGGGCCAGCAACGGGATATTCCCGAACCCGCCGCTCCGGTCGATCCTGAGACCGAAGACCGCGTCATGCTCGTCCGGCAGCGCAAAAGCCGCATTTACTTCCTGCGCAGGTTTTTCGATTATCCCATCAGCCTCAAGGCAGCTACCTTTCGCAACCTTGGCCTGGTGCGCACCGTGCGCTGCGGCTTCAGCTATATGCGTTCGGCGCTTCTGCCTCAGCGCCACGAAAAGTCGCTCGAAGATTTCCTAATCAACCGCTTCGGCCGGCAGCTCTACCTTACCTTCTTCAAATCGTATACGGAAAAGGTATGGGGAGTGCCCTGCGATAAGATCAGCGCGGAATGGGGCGCGCAGCGCATTAAGGGCCTTTCGTTGAAAGGTGTCATCACCCATTTCCTGAAGAAGACATTCGGCCCTAAGCCAACCGGCGATATCGCACAGAAAAAGACCGAGACCTCCCTGATCGAAAAATTCCTCTATCCCAAGCTGGGTCCCGGCCAGCTATGGGAACACGTGTCGGAGGTCGTTTGCTCCAAGGGTGGCGAGATCAGCTTCGGCACCACCGTCGACCGGATCCGCCTTGAAGGAAATCGGATTGCTGCCGTCGAGGGCGTAGATAAGAGCGGCGAACGGCACGTCTTTTCCGGCGACCATTTCATCTCGACCATGCCGGTTCGCGATCTCATTCGCGCCATTGCCGCCGTGCCCGGACAAACCGTGCCGGACGAAGTCATGGAAGTCTCCGAAGGGCTCATGTACCGGGACTTCATCACCGTCGGATTGCTGGCAGCCAGACTTTCGGTCAAGGAAAACGACGGCTCAGCGCTCAAGGACAACTGGATTTACGTCCAGGAGCCGGATGTGCTGGTTGGCCGTCTGCAGATCTTCAACAATTGGAGCCCGTACCTGGTCAAAAGCGACGACAAAGTCTGGATTGGCCTCGAATACTTCTGCAACGACACCGACGACTTGTGGAAGATGAGCGACGAAGAAATGGCTCGTTTTGCCATCGCCGAAGTCGCAAAGATAGGCATTCTGAAGGCCCAGGACGTCGAGGACTCGCATGTCGTTCGGGTGCCCAAGACCTATCCGGCCTACTTTGGCAGCTACGACCGCTTCGGTGTCATCCGTAACTATGTGGATCGCCTGGAGAATCTCTTCCTCGTCGGCCGTAACGGCATGCATAAGTACAACAATCAGGATCACTCGATGCTCACGGCCATGACCGCTGTGGAGAACATCGTCGACGGGATACACGACAAGGAAAACATCTGGGCGATCAACACAGAAATGGAATACCACGAAGAAAAAGCGGCCAAATAGCAAGTCCGCTTAAGACCAGCTTGGCCTTTTGAAAGGTACGGGCTTTAGCCCATACCTTGGCCTGCCTCACTTGGCCTGCCTCACATGTACGGGGCTTTATTGTGGCTGCAAAAATAATGTCCAATTATCATCCTGAGCGCAGCGAAGGATCTGCGGTTGCTTCTTTGCTCGCAAAGGACATTAGTTTCGCAGGAATCAATAGCCCCTGAGGGAACGCGCAGTCAAATTTGCGCACGCCGATCTGCCCAAGGCTCGACTCCACCCGCATCGGCCTTCTATCCTCAAAGAAAGCCCGCACCTCGGGTCCCAATAATCGATGAGCACGAAAAACATTGCCGTACACCTGCCCGACGGATCGAGCCGCGAAGTCCCCGCCGGCACAACGCCCCTGGAGATTGCCAACTCTATCTCTCCGCGCCTCGCCGCAGCCTCGATTGTCGCCCGCCTCACGCCGCTGACGGCCGCGACCGCCCAGAACTCCGCCCGCGACGGCCAGTCACCCGAATCCGAAGCCGGCATGTATGCTGCCGAGCAAGCAGGCGCGCCGCGCCTCGTCGATCTCTCCGCACCCCTGACCGCAGACACGCGCCTCGAACTGGTCACGGAAAAAGATCCTGAGGCCCTAAAGGTCGTGCGCCACTCGGCCGCGCACGTAATGGCTACGGCAGTGCTCGAGCTGTTCCCCGAAACCAAGCTCGGTCACGGCCCTGCAACTGACTCCGGCTTCTTTTACGACTTCTATCGCGAAAAGCCCTTCACGCCCGAAGACCTCGCCGCGATCGAACAGAAAATGGCGGAAGTCGTCGCCCGCGACGAGAAGTTTGTGCGCGAATACGAGCCGCGCGAGAGTGCGCTCGCCGAATTCGAGAAAGACGGCGACTTCATGAAGTCGCACTTCGTCACGCGGTTCACTGAGCCGGGATCGGAAGTGAGTTTCTACCGCAACGGTAAGTTCGTCGATTTCTGCCGCGGCCCGCACGTGCCTTCAACCGGCCGCGTCAAGGCCTTCAAGGTCACGAACCTGGCCGGCGCCTACTGGCTGGGCGACGAGAAGAACCCGCAACTGCAGCGCATCTACGGCACTGCCTTTTTTTCGAAGAAGGACCTCGACGAGTACTTCGCGCGTCTCGAAGAAGCAGCCCGCCGCGACCATCGCGTGCTCGGAAAGCAGCTCGACCTCTTCAGCGTGCAGGACCTCGCCGGCTCCGGCCTCATCTTCTGGCACCCCAAAGGCGCCATGATCCGAAAGATCATGGAAGACTGGATGCGCGAGGAATGCGTCCGCCGCGGCTATCTGCTGGTCTATACGCCCC
>JASIJW010000266.1:0-11990 GCA_030050035.1 Acidobacteriaceae bacterium
TCACGGGATGGGTTGGCTGGCATCGCGAGCCCGTCGCTATTGCGGAGAAGGCGCTCAAAGATCCACGTTTCCAGCGGTTCAAGAATCTGCCAGAGGACACTTTTGAGGCGTTTCTTTCCGTGCCAATCCTGTGCCGCAGCAAATTGATCGGCGTGATTAACTTGCAGCATCGCAAGCCTTACTACCATACCGAGCAAGAAGTGCGGCTGCTTACCGCAGCCGGCTATCTTGTCGGCGCCGAGTTGGAGCGAGCTCGTCTTGAAAGCGAGAATCTGGAACTCTCCGACCGCCTGGAATCCAGGAAGCAGATCGAGAAAGCTAAGGGAGTGTTGCAGCGCGACTTCGGGCTCGACGAAGATGCTGCATACAAAGCCTTGCAGCGGGAAAGCAGGCAGCGCCGCAAATCGATGCGAGAGATCGCTGAGGCAATTTTGCTCAATGACGATCTGCGCAAGACCCGCTGGTCATTGGCAGGCCAGGTGAGCGAGGAAGATTCCTCGTCTGGCGCGTAAAACAACTCGTGAATCCCGCGCGGCACTTGTGCCCAGCGGCAACTTTGCGTAAGATAGTTTTCAAGGTGAGACTCAGCTGTCTCCCTTTTCTGCTCACCCTGCACCATGCCGTGCCAGGGTATTCCAACTGAAAATTCAATGCGTCATGCCTTGCAACGTGCAGGCTCGCTCCTGCTATCGCTGTTGTTTCGAGCGATCTTCGAGGCACTTCACGCAACCGCTTCACAAGCAAAGGGCATTCGGCATGGAATCTCTTGCACCCGACAATCCGGCGGCCTTCAGTACAGAGCAGAAGGAATATCTCCTTGGTTTTTTTGCAGGCGCGATGCAGCGAGACGTGCGGCCCTTCGCAGGCCATACCGCGTCAGGCCTGCTGACAGATGATCCGGCGTCAGGTTTTGTCAATCGCGCAGAACCAACGGAGGAAACTTTTCACGGGACGCCTGTATCGGATCTGAGCCGGGAAGAGCTGTGGAAGTACGAGCAGAACCCTCTTGATATCTGGGACAAGCTTCTGGCTCATGCAGACGAAAATCGCGTGCCGGAAGCCGAAGATGTTTTTCGCTTCAAGTTTCATGGGCTGTTCTATGTCGCTCCGGCGCAGGACTCGTTCATGTTGCGGCTGCGCGTTCCCGCAGGAAAACTGGCGTCTCACCAGATGCGGGGCCTTGCCTCGATTGCTGAGCAATGGGGATCAGGTCGTGCCGACATCACGACTCGCGCGAATCTGCAGATACGCGAATTCCAGCCGAGGGATATCGTACGCGTCTTAACCAGCCTGCAGGGTCTCGGACTCACATCGCGTGGGTCCGGCGCGGATAACATACGCAACATCACCGCATCGCCTTTGGCAGGCATCGATCCGACCGAACTGATCGATGCCAGTCCATATGCCTACGCTCTCCATCACTACATTCTGAACTCGCGTGACCTCTACGAATTGCCGCGCAAGTTCAATGTTGCCTTTGATGGCGGTGGCGCTATCAGCGTAGTCGCCGATACCAACGACATCGGCTTTGTTGCCGTGCGCGTTGGCGAGGGCCGCAGTGTTCCGGCCGGCGTGTATTTCCGCGTGCTGCTTTGCGGTATCACGGGACACAGGCAATTCGCTTCAGATTGCGGGCTGTTATTGCGTCCCGAGCAATCGGTCGCGGTTGCCGCTGCCATGATTCGAGTCTTCATTGATCACGGCGACCGCGCTGACCGGAAAAAGGCGCGGCTCAAATACCTGGTTGATAAATGGGGTATTGAGAAGTTCATTTCGGAGGCGGAGAAGCGCCTTGCCTTTCCCTTGTTGCGCGTCTCTGCCGAGGAGTGCGAGCCGCGGAGTACGGTCTATCGGGCCGGTCACATTGGAGTTCACTCGCAGAGTCAGGAAGGGCTGTATTACATCGGCGTTTCTGTTCCGGTTGGACGGCTGCCGGTAAACCAAATGCGCGCGGTTGCGGACGTTGCCGAAGAGTTTGGCAGTGGAGAGCTGCGGCTCACCGTCTGGCAGAATTTGCTTATTCCGAACGTCCCTTCGGAACGCGTGGAGTTAGCCGTAGAATGCCTGCGCGCTGCAGGGCTTGACTGCATCGCCGGCGCGGTTCTGCGCGGAACCGTGGCCTGCACCGGAAACCGCGGCTGCCGATATGCGGCTACGGATACCAAGGCGCACGCGGTCGAGATTGCCAGCCTGCTCGACGCAAGATTCAAAATCGACCAGCCCGTGAATCTCCACGTGACAGGCTGTCCTCACTCCTGCGCGCAGCACTATGTTGGCGACATCGGCCTCCTTGGCGCCAAGGTCAAGGGCGAGGAGGGCTATCAGGTTGTTATCGGCGGCGGATGTGACCAGGATCAAGGCCTGGCACGCGAGCTCATCTCATCTGTGGCATACACCGAGCTTCCTCCAATGCTGGAAGGCCTTTTTGCTGCATTTGAGGAGCAACGAAATCCCGACGAGTCCTTCCTTGAGTTCAGCCGGAGGCATAGCATCCCCGAACTTCAATCGTTTCTCACTGTGAAGGAGTCAGTGTCTCAATGACCGCTACAATTCCCTACCTTCCTGACAATGCTCCCTTCACACCCGAGCAGCGAGCTTGGCTCAACGGGTTGCTCGCAGGCATGTTTTCGAGCGCTCCGGCAGCCGTTGAAACCAGGACATCCCGGCGCGTTGCGATACTCTACGCATCACAATCGGGAACTGCAGAAGGGCTGGCGCGCAAATTAGCCAAGGAATTAAAGGCGCAAGGACATATCCCGGCAGTTTCCACGCTCGCCGGTTACACGCCAGCGGCTCTTGCCGCGGAATCGTGCGCGCTGATTCTTGCAAGTACGTACGGCGATGGCGATGCCCCGGACGGCGTGCAGCCCTTCTACGAACAGCTCTGCCTGGAGCACTTTCCGTGCATGGAGAAGCTCTCCTATGCCGTCTTTGCGCTTGGTGACCGGCACTACGAGCAATTCTGCAAATTCGGGAAGGACATCGATGCCAAACTCGCTGCTTTGGGAGCAAATCGGCTTGCGGACCGCGTCGACTGTGACGTGGAGGTAGACAAACCATTCGCGCAATGGAAGGTCGCAATGATTACGCGCCTGAATGAGGATTCTTCCCTTCCATCAAGAAAGGCGCCAGCAACAACTAAGGAATTGAGCACTTCACAAGCCGCGGAATCCGTCACAGATTCCGAACCTCCGGCCGTCAAGGCCTTTTCGCGCGATCATCCATTGCTCGCTCCTGTGATCGATAAGAAGTCTCTGACGCATGTAACATCTACAAAATCCACGCTTCATGTTGCCTTTTCGATTGAAGGCACTGGGCTCCGCTATGAAGCTGGCGATGCATGCGGTGTTATCCCAACAAACGACCTGAATTTAGTTGCGGAGATCCTGCAAAAGCTGCGCTTCAACGGGAATGAACGGGCCCCGAGTGTGAAGGCGGGCACCACGACTCTTCACGATGCGCTGGCACGCGAACGTCAAATCACGCGTCTGAATCGCAAGATCATTCAGGGATATGCCACGCGCGGCAATTGCGCACAGCTTCTCGATTTGCTGCAGCCGGAGCACCAGGCCTCTCTCGATGCCTACGTTTACGATCGCGGCATCATCGACCTGCTTATCGAATACCCTGGCGTGATTGACGACCCCAGCGAGCTGGTGACGTTGCTGCCAAAGCTCACACCGAGGCTCTATTCCATCTCGTCCAGTCCTGCAGCACACGCCGGGCAGATCCACGCCACAGTTGCGGTCGTGCGGTTCACGGCCCACGACCGCGATCGAGGCGGTGTGTGTTCCACATTCTTTGCTGACCGGACTTCCATCGCGGACCGGCTCCCGATTTACATTCAACCGAACAAGAAATTCAAACTGCCGTTGGACCCAGACGCTCCGATCATTATGATCGGGCCTGGAACCGGCATCGCACCGTTTCGCGGCTTTCTGCATGAGCGTCGCGCATTGGGGCACAAGGGCAAGAATTGGCTTTTCTTTGGTGAACGCAGCTCAGCTACCGACTACTTGTACCGCGAAGAGCTGGAATCAATGTACGCGGACAGCCATTTAACGCGCCTTGACACCGCCTTCTCACGAGACAATGGTCACAAGATTTACGTCCAGGATCGAATGATGGAGCAAGCCCCGCAATTTTGGAGTTGGCTCCAGGAAGGCGCAAGCGTTTACGTTTGTGGCGACGCCTCGCGCATGGCGAAGGACGTGCATGGGACCCTCTGCCGAATTGTGCAGGAACAAGGCGCGATGTCAGCGCAGGCCGCTGAGGAATACGTTGGAACACTCAAAGAGGAACATCGATACCATCGCGATGTGTACTGACTGGGGGACGAATCCTACACTCACAAGTCAATCCCTCCCAGGTGAACATAACCACCAACAATCAGGCAGTGACGTACGCCGACCCAGACCCCGTGTCAGCCCACTGTTACGGTCCACGCGGCTGGCGGCTGAAAAGCTGCGGCGCGCCGGATGCGATGGCGCGCTGCCTCCAGGCAACCTCGCGTGAGTCGTCATTACGGACCAGAATCTATGCCTCAATCCTCTCAAACGCCGTTATCTGCGTAAGAGTGCACAAACTTGCAACCAGTTCCACTGTGTACGCATCAAACACAATCACTGCCCGATCAGCAGTCCTAGGAATAACGACCCTTCCACAATCTACCGGTATTCGAGGAGCACTCATCGAGTTTGAAGACGATGTTCCTCGCGCGGATATAAAGGCACCAATAGCCCCCTCGTGTGTAGTGCGTCGTCTGCCATTGCCAATCGACAGCGTGAAATATGACATCAGCAGGTTGGCTCTTGACAATTGCACTTCTAGCCATTGCCGCTAACTCCACCTGCCTAATGGGACAAAGCGCCCCGCCCGCTCCCAACGTCATCTCGCAAACCAAGGACGCAAAGTCGCTCCAGCATGAATACCCAGCCGAGCCGCAGAAGCCCGGAAACCCCGATACAGACAAGACGTACGCGCTCACCGACTTAATCGATCTGGCCGAGCAGCAAAATCCTGAGACACGAGTCGCCTGGGAGGAAGCAAAATCGAGAGCCGATGTCTTGGGTATTGCCCGCAGCACGCTTTACCCGACCTTGACGGCCGTTGCCCTTGCCGTCTCTCTTCGTACGGCTACGCTTATTGGCGAGTACTTCCACCGTCAGACTGAAGCCATCTTTGAGCCCACGCTTAATGTGGAGTATCTCGTGCTCGACGTAGGCGGTCGCAGCGGAGAGATCGACGCAGCGAAAGCAAATTTACTGGCATCCGACTTTGCCTTCAACGACACCCATCGCCGCATCATCTATCAAGTCGCATCTGCCTATTATCGGCTTCTGAACGCAGAGGGCCAGCGCGCGGCTGCTGAGGTCAGTCTCGAGAACGCCAAGACTGTCGAAGAGGACGCAAGTGCGCGTCTCGCGAACGGCCTTGCCACCAAGCCCGATGAGTTGGAAGCTGCGGCGGCACGCGCGCAGGCTGACTATGATCTCCAGGCCGCTATTGGGGCGGTGGGCATCGCTCGCGGCGATCTCGCAACCGCAGTTGGTTCCGCGCCTGGGACTGTCTTCAAGGTCCAAAATATCGACCAGTTGCGACTTCCTACCGCAATAGCCGATTCCGTCGACCAGGAAATTGATCGCGCTTTCAGTCAGCGTCCTGACCTGCTCCAGCAACTGGCGCGTTTACGGGCTTCCGATGCCTCGATCAAAGAGGCGAAGTCCAGCTACTTTCCCTCTCTTAGCTTCGAGGGAGATGGTGGGTGGGTGCGGGCCTACGGTCAGCAGGATCTTCTCCCAGGAAGTTATGCAGGGGGATGGCTGTGGAACGCTCAGTTGAGCCTCAATTGGACTCTCTTCGACGGTGCGCGACGCGAGTACCGCATCGCGCAGGCCAACGCGGATAAGAAAGCAACCCAGGCGCAGATCGATTCGCTCCGCGATCAGATCGCAAATGAGGTATGGGCCGCCTACTCAGATATGCAGACCGCCCTGCACCAGCAGAAGGCCGCTACTGCGTTGTTGACGGCTTCCCAGCAATCGTATGAAGCCGCGCAGGAAGCCTATGGCTATGGTGTCCGCAATCTGCTCGATGTGGTCTCGGCGCAAAAAGCTCTGGCCGAGGCTCGCTCTGAAGACATCTCCGCTCGAACGCAGTTGTTACTGCAGGTCACCAATCTTGCTTTCCGTACCGGCGACCTCATTCAGACGCAGCATTGGAGCCCCGTCCCATGAAAACAAACTTATGCGCCGGGAGGCAAAACCACTGCGTAAACCGTTGTCGCCGATGGTTGAGTCTCACCGTCGCGCTTTCCACAGCCGCGCTCACGGGTTGCAGGCGCTCGCCAACCTTCAACATACTGGGATCGTTCTTCCCCTCCTGGCTATTCTGTCTGTTCGCAGGCATCATCCTAGCCGTTGTCTCAAATCGTCTCTTTGTCCACTTTTCACTCGACAAGGAGATCCTCTGGCCGGTTGTTCTCTATCCGTGTATTGCGCTCTTCTCTGCGTGCGCGCTCTGGCTCATTTTGTTTAGCTGATTGGAGGACGGACCATGGCGGTCGACTCATCGCATATGCGTCCCCACATCATCGGCCGCGCCATCAGCATTGGAGTGATCGTCTGTACTGTCATCACCGCGATGCTTGTCATTCGCCAGACTGTCGTAAACCCGCGCACCGATGATGCTGAAGTTTTTGCGAATTACATCGGCATGGCTCCGCTGGTCAACGGTCCAGTGATGCGCCTGTATATCTCCGATAATGAGTGGGTCAAAGTAGGCGCTCCTTTGTTCGACATTGACGATCGTCCATATGCCTACGCTCTAGCCCACGCCCATTCCGACCAGCGCGCTCTTGAAGGAGAGATCGGCGACGAGCGCCGTCTCATCGCGGGAAAATCCAGTGGCGTGGATGTCGCCAAGGCCAACGTCCTTAGTGCGGAAGCCAGTCTCAACCGTGCCAGCGCCGCGGTGGAAGAAGCCAAGGCCGATGTTGCCAACGCAAAAGCTGCCGTCCAGCGCACCCAAGCGGAACTCAAATATGCGTCGGACAATCTGCACCGCATTCAGCCGCTTTTGGCCCGTGAGTTTGTCACTGTCGATCAGGTGGATCAGGCCCAGACGTTGCAGGCCTCACGCCTGCAAGCCGCAAATGAGGCCGAGGCGCAATTGGCTTTAGCAGAAGCCAGTCTGCTCGCTTCTGAAGCGCAATACAAGCAGGCACAGGCTGTGCTCGATCAGAGCCATCGGCAGGTCCAGCAGGCGGCGCACAACGTAACCACGCTTAGACCTCTGGAAGGACAGCTTCCCGGTAAGCAGGCGGCCATTGATACGGCCCAGTACGACTTTAACAATTGCCACGTTGTCGCGCCTTTTGATGCGCGCGTCACCAACCTCACCATTTCGCAGGGAGACTACGCAACTGCCGGCAAACCGGTCTTCACTCTCATCGATACCCGCATCTGGTGGGTCATTGCCAACTTCCGTGAAACTCAACTACACCACATACAGCCCGGAATGCCTGCTGACATCTACGTCATGTCTCGCCCAACGGCTCGCTACAAGGGTATTGTCGATAGCGTCGGATTCGGTGTCACGCCGGATTCTGACATCGTTGGGCGTCTAACTGCACCCGGCCTCCCTGATGTGCAGCGCACCCTGAACTGGGTGCATCTGGCCTCTCGCTTTCCTGTGCGGATACGTATCCTGAATGGCCCGTCCGATGTCTTCCGCCTCGGCGAATCTGCCACCGTCATCATCCGCGGCAACGCGTCTCGCGAACCAGGGAAATAGGATATGGCTTCCGAGGCAATTCAGCTTCCCCATGCCGAACGGTTCAGAGAGTGGTTTCCCAACTTTCTCCGGAAGGAGCTCGCGCCCTATCCCGGCCGCGGAGCGCTCGTGGCACGCATGGTGATCTCCGCGACCCTCACCATGATCATTATCTTTACCTTCCGAATTCCGGAAGGTTTTGTGGGCGCGTTGACCGCATTCTTCTATTCGCATGAGAATCTCGTCTCCACGGCCCGGTCGGCGGCCTTTCAGATAATCGCGTTCCTGGTCGGGGCTCTGTTCATCCCCGTCGGCGCGCGGCTGCTCGCTTCCACCCCTGAAACCCACTTTCTCTGGGTCGGATGCAGTTTGTTTATCGCATTTTTTCTCCTCCGTTGTCTCACCAACTATGGGTTGGCGCTCAACCTGGGGCTTCTTATCTCTATCGTTGTTATTATCTGGTACCTGCCTGGCCCCGCGGAAAGCAACGTTGAACTGACACTGTGGCTCGTTTTGGCCACGCTCATCGGGGCGGTGGTAACCCTCTGCGTCGAGGTGGTCTTCTACGCGATGTACGGTCGCGACGATCTCATGGATGGTTTTGATGCCCGCCTGAGCCTGATTGAAGACCTCATGACAAGTTACGGCCACGGACGAACCGCTTCACCTGCCACACAGGCCGGCCTCGCGCAGTTCGCCATCGTGGGAGCCGGATCACTCCGCAGTTACGTGGCCCGCTCAAACTACCCCCAGCTTTATCGCGTGCGGATGAGCACGCTTGTTGCTCTCATAGCGCGCGCCGTTGATTTCGCAGCCGGTCTCGCCAGTGCTTATCCCTCGTTGCCGGCTGGGCTCGAGGAGCGCGCTACTCGCATCAGCCGAAGCCTTGCCGATATTCGCCACTGCCTTCATACCCACGGTCAGCCTTGCGAGGCAACTCTCGAGGCGAAGCCCAGTCCTGCCACTCCGCTCTTGTCGGAACTCGAGTCGATGGTGTCGTTGATGCCTTCCATCTTCAGCAGTGAGCATGCTCCCGACCCTGGGCTCGAACCTCTTGATGACACGCCCGGCAGAAGCCCGATCTTCATTCACGACGCCTTCTCCAATCCCGAGTATCTCCGGTACACTCTTGGCGGCACATTGACGGCGATGCTCTGCTACGTACTTTATGTGTCGCTGGATTGGCCGAACCTCTCGACATCCATCACCACCTGCGTACTCACGGCGCTCACCACGATTGGAGCAGCGCGTCAGAAACAGATTCTCCGCGTTGGCGGCTTCATCCTTGGCGGGGTCGTCGCAGGTATCGGATCTCAGATCTTTATTCTTCCCTATATCGATTCCATTGGCGGATTCACCGTGCTCTTTGCCGCAGTGACGACCATCGCTGCGTGGATTAGTACGTCCAGTTCCCGGCTGTCGTATGCGGGCGCCATCGTTGCCTTTGCCTTCTTCCAGCTCCAGCTGAGCGACTTTTCCATTCAGACCAATCTCACATTTGCGCGCGACCGACTCTTGGGCATTCTTTTGGGTATCACCATGATGTGGCTCGTCTTTGAGCGCTTTTTTCCCCGGTCCGCCGCAGACGAGATGGTGCGCATTTTCGTTGCAAATCTTCGCCTGCTGGCGGATTTGTCCTCTGCCTCTCCGCGCGCCGGTCATCCTGAGGACATTTCGAAGATCCGCCACCAGCGCGAAGAAATTTATCGTCATTTTGGCGAAGTGAACGCACAATCAGACGCCGTTCCCTTTCAAACTGGCCCACTACGCGCGAGAGACATGGCTGCCCGTGATCGCATCCGCCGCTGGCAGGCTTCTTTACGAAGTTTTTACCTGCTCGACGTTCCGCTGCTCCAGTTTCGTCTTTTCGGCGGCGCCGATTCGGAGTCAATGCCCTTCAGTGCTTATGAGAACGACTTTCGCTTCGAGTGCGCGCGAATCTTCCGCGAGATGGCAGATAGTGTCGAGAACCAGCTTGCTACCCGCGTTCACCGTGTTGGCGCCACTGCCAGCCTCCTCCAGCGCGTCGATTCCACGTCGGCTGGAATTGCGGCCAAAGCCTCTGAGCGTGAACAGTCTCTGATCCGTCTTACTCGGACCATGGCACAACTCGTCGACCGTCTGCAATCTGAGGTTGCTTTCCAGGGACTGTACGATCTCCCACAAATCTCCACATCCCTGCCACCAGGAGCAGCGCCTGATAGCACCTGAGTTGTGCCGAACGGCAACGCACTCAGGCGGGCAATGGAATTGGCCGCGCTATACTTGAAGGCTCCGGAAGTGACGCGTCGCAATACGCGCGTGCACTTCATTCAACCTTTGAAAGAACGCATGGTGCGGGAAGCCGGCTACGGTCTATCGCTCGAAGGAGCATCTGCTGCAGACCTGGTGAAATCGATGAAAGTCAAAACCGAACGTCAGCATTCGACATCAAAAGTCGCATGAGCATGGTGAATCCACCAGGCCGGCGCCACGGTTTGAAGCCTAGTCAGCGACAAAATTGCGACATCAACGATCGCTGCACCGGTACTTCCGTGAAGGATAGCCATTAACAACACCGAAATGATCCATCAGCGGGCGCAGAGCATGCGGCCGCAGTCAGGAGGAGAAATGCAAATCGGCATGGTGGGGCTGGGACGCATGGGCGCAAATATGGTTCGGCGCATAATGCGGGCCGGCCACGAGTGTATTGTTTATGACGTCTTCCCAAAGGCGGTGGCAGAAATGACGGCGGAGAAGGCCGTCGGAAGTTCTTCGATGAGCGACCTTGTCGGGAAGCTGAAGGCGCCCCGTGCGGTGTGGATGATGGTTCCCGCGGCTGTAGTGGAAGAAACCATATCCGGTCTCGTTCAGCACCTTGAACCCGGGGATGTGCTGATTGACGGCGGGAACACGTGGTATGGAGACGATATCCGCCGAGCCAAGGAGCTGACGAAGAAGCGAATCCACTATGTGGATGTGGGCACAAGTGGAGGCGTGTGGGGACTGGAACGAGGCTATTGCATGATGATTGGCGGCGAGCCCGAAGCCGTGGAACGGCTCGATCCGATCTTTCGCGCGCTGGCGCCGGGAATGGGGGACATCCCGCGCACGCCGGGCCGGGAGAAGATTGGTGGTACTGCGGAGCAGGGATACTTGCACTGTGGTCCAAACGGAGCCGGACATTTCGTCAAGATGGTTCATAACGGGATCGAGTACGCGATCATGGCCGCGTACGCCGAGGGTCTGGGTGTTTTGCGCGATGCAAATGTCGGAAAACGCAAGGAAGAATCTGACGCCGAGACGACGCCGCTGCGCAACAAAGAGCAATATCAGTATGACCTTAACCTGCGCGACGTTGCGGAGGTATGGCGCCGTGGAAGCGTGATCGCCTCATGGCTTCTCGATTTGACTGCGGCAGCGCTCGCGACAGATCCCGACCTGTCGAAGTTCAGTGGCCGCGTTTCCGACTCGGGCGAAGGACGCTGGACGATCAAGGCAGCCATCGATGAGGCGGTGCCCGTCCCCGTTCTTTCCACCGCACTATACCAACGTTTCGCTTCACGCGGAGAGGCCGACTATCAGGATAAATTGCTTTCTGCAATGCGTTTTGGCTTCGGCGGACATCTCGAAAAACCCGCCGGCAAATGAGTGCCAGCGAATCGCTCGAAGAGGAGGTCGAGAGTTGTGAGCAATTTCGATTCCGATGCCCTGGTATTTTTTGGCGCTACCGGCGATCTGGCATATAAGCAGATCTTTCCTGCACTCCAGTCGATGGTGAAGCACGGTAAGTTGAATGTGCCTGTAGTTGGCGTCGCCAAGTCAGGCTGGAATCTGGACCAGTTGCGGGCGCGCGCCAAAGACAGCATTGAGAAGCACGGCGGTATCGACACCGAGGCTTTTGGGAGACTCTGCAGCCTTTTGCGATACGTGGACGGCGATTATGAGGACAAGCAGACTTTCCAGAATCTCCGCAAAGAACTTGGCTCCGCGCAGAGACCGGCTCACTACCTGGCAATTCCACCAGTGATGTTTGAAACTGTCGTAAATCAATTAGCGAACGCCGGGTGCGTTGCCGCCGCGGGTTGCACGGGCGGGGCGCGTGTCATTGTGGAGAAGCCGTTCGGGCACGATCTGGCTTCCGCGCAGCATCTCAACCGGATTCTGCACAGTGTTTTCTCCGAGCAATCCATCTTTCGCATCGATCACTATCTGGGAAAGCGCCCGGTGAACAATGT
>JASIJW010000267.1:0-10691 GCA_030050035.1 Acidobacteriaceae bacterium
TTGGACTCGATCAGCTTCGCCGGTTCGTCGGCGATCATCATCACGCGCCACGGGCTGGAGAATGGCGCAGTTGTCTCGACCGCAATCCCTTGCGGATCGAGAGTGCCGTCAGCCTTGCGATGCGGAGCCAGCACGGCATGCACAGTGCGGCTGCTGAACTGCTTGTTGTGGCTCAGGTACATGCCGGCGTAGTTGCCAATGTTGGCCTCCGTGATCGCTACCCAGCCTATGCCGGGCTCGTTTGCCAGGTACGGCAGCGCGATCAGCCAGTCACCGTGCAGGCCGCTGACCATGCGCAACTGGTATTCGTCCTCGTAGGAGGATTCGAAGCCATCGACGATGAGCGGATAAGTGACAGCGTCTTTTACATAGGAGAATTCGGTAAGCTCACGGACAATGCGCGCCTGGTGAATGCTCGGCTGCGCAGGAACGGCATAGCGAAAGGCGACGCCGTCATCGAAGGCGCGTGCCTCGATGGTCAGCTTGCGGCCGTGCGAGTCTTCAAAGTCGGCTTGCACGCCGTTGTAGTGGTCGCGCACGGTGCTGGTTTTGCCCACCGGTATCGTGTAGCTCTCGTCAACCGCCGTGGTTTCGGAGCCGGTAAGGTGCATGCCGGGACCAAGCGGCGGCTGGCCTTCGAGTTCGAGTCCAAGCTCCGATGGCGCAAAGAGCTGCCGGCCGTGGAAGTCGACCGAGTAGCGCAGATTGTCGCTGTTGCTCTCGGCGCCGGTGAGCGTGATGACGATTTGTCCGTCAGGCGAGGCCACGCGGATAGATGTCGCTGCCGGCTGGGCGACGGCCCAAGAGCCAATAGCGATGCATAAGCAGAAAGACGTTGCAAAAAATTTAACCACGGATTCTCCGTTCGGTAGCGGTGGTCTGCGCAGTGATTCTTCGACCCCGCGCAAGTATACTCGCGCCTGCATCCGCATCCGGCAGTCGACTCGTAGCTTTCAGGAATCTTCGCAGCAATTTCGTGAATCCAATCGCCGGAGCTATTCTGCAATCAAGGAGCGATCTGCCGATGACCCTGACGGCCCATGAGACCCACGAAAAGAAAAAAGCGCCGCACGTAAGCGGTGTCCTGCCGATTTTTCACGAGCGCTGGAGCCCGCGTTCGTTTTCCGATCGCGCGGTGACCAGCGAGACACTCACCAGGATTTTTGAGGCCGCGCGCTGGGCCGCATCATCGTTCAACGAGCAGCCATGGCGCTTTATCGTGGGCCGGCGCGGCTCGGAAACTTACAGGCACATCTTCGACTCGTTCGGCGAGTTCAACCAGAAGTGGACGGTGCGCGCGCCGATTCTTATCCTCGGCGTGGCACGGACGAAGTTCAGCCATAACGATACGCCCAACCGTTTTGCTGTATACGATCTCGGCGCGGCAGCATCGTACATGACGCTCGAGGCGGCATCGCTTGGCGTCTCAACGCACCAGATGGCAGGTTTCGATGAGAACAAGGCGCGTGAGCTGCTCGGCATTCCGGCTGAGTATGCGATCGGCGCTGCTATCGCTATGGGCTATCAGGACGAGCCTGAGAAGCTGAACGATCCCCAACTGATCGAGCGCGAAACCAGCCCGCGCGAACGCAAGTCGCTTGGGGAAATCGTGCTCGAAGCCTGGGGCAAGCCGATGAAGCTAGATTAGCTTCGCCTATCTGGACTAGCTTCTCTTATCTCGATTAGCTTCTTCCATCTCAACTAGCCTCTCCGATTGAAACAGCCGAGGGCGCTTTCGCGTTAGCGAATCGCGCCCGCCAGTTGTTCCTAAGCAACAGACTCCGGCCTGCCGGGCGCAGCGAGAAAGCGCTCGGCTGCCAACAGGATGCTGAGCGCATCGGCAGCGTCATCGATAAGACGGTGCTAGAGCCACTTGTTGCGATGGGCATGCCGATGCGCAGGTCGCGATCGATGTTCCGGATTTTCCGCGTGCGCAAGCAGAGGCGATGGTGCCGCCCGATGGCGAGCCGGAAAATGCGGCGCCGAGCACCGCCACGCTGGAAGGCGATACCATAAGAGATACCGGTCCCTGGAATGGCAAACGGACGCCGCTGGGACCGGTGCGCGGCGGAAAGCTGGCCTTAACAGTCCAAGGTACAACGGCCGCTGTTGTGAGGATTCATGCGGACGCCGCAGCGCGGGCGAAGATGTAATTGCCTGCAGCGGCAATGGTGAAACAGTCTCTACTCGATTTTGCTTTCGTAACCGACGATCGGAGAACAGATGGATAGGAGAACGTTTAATAAGCTGGCGGGCCTGGCTACCATTGGCGCGCTTGCCCGCATGGAACTGAACGCGCAAACCGCGGGCGCCGGGGAAGTTGTGCTCGAGGACGATGCGTTGCTGGTAGCCTTCAATCGCCAGTCCGGCGCACTGACGCGCTTCACGCGAAAGAAAACGGGCTGGGCGATTGAGCGGCGGCCGGAGCTGGCGATGTCGTTCCGGCTGCTGGCGCCGCTGCCGAAGCAGCGGGCGAACTATGTGTTCGGCGAAAAGCAGAGTGCATCGCGCGTCGAGAAGATCTCCGACCGCGAGGTGCAGATCGAGTGGACAAATCTGAAGAGCGAGCACGGCGGCGTGCTGCCCATCACCCTTAGGGCGACGGTGACGCTCGACAAGGGCGAGCTAACCTTCAACGCGGAGCTCAAGAACGACTCCGAGCTGGATGTGGAGACGATCGATTATCCGTACTTCGGCGACCTGAGCCCGGCGACGCGTGAAACGCGCATGACCACCGAGCACATGTGGTACGGCAACCTGGACAGCGACGAGATCTACCCGCACTTCGGCAATGAGAAGGGCTACTGGGGTGTGAACTGGCCAACCAAGAGCATCGAGTCGAAGCAGTCGCTTTTCACGCTGATCCAGGCGCCAGCGGAAGGTCTCTACGTAGGCATGCACGACGCCACAGTGCCGTATCTGATGGAGTGGACCTTTGAGCAGCACCCAGGCGTCATCAACTCCACCGACTCCCTGGTTCCGCAGCAAGACACGATCGACGGCTTCCCAGTGCATCTGGAGTTCCGCACCTGCCACTTTGTATTTACTCATCCCGGCTCGTCCAGCAAGCTGGCGCCAGTGGTGATGCGCACCTACGATGGCGACTGGCATGCCGGGCTTGACGTATACAAGCAATGGCGCACCACATGGTACAAACAGCCGCACATTGCATCGTGGGCGCTCGACATCCACTCGTGGCTTCAGTTGCAGATTGACGGCGCTGAGCAGGACTACTCGATCAAGTATCGCGAACTGCCTAAATATATTGACGAGTGCGCGGCCAACGGCGTGACTGCAATTCAGCTTGTGGGCTGGGAGATCGGCGGTCAGGACGGTGGCGATCCGTGTCTCGACACTGATCCCGGACTGGGCACATGGGAGGAGCTGCACCAGGCAATCCAGTACGCACGCAGCAAGGGCGTGAAGATGGTGCTGTTCGGCAAGCCCATCTGGGCCGATATGACGCGCGAGTGGACCAAGAAGGTGCTCTATAAGTACGCGTGCAACGATCCATACCAGATCCCGTACGAAACCGGCGGCTACAGCTACACAACGCCAACGCAGCTTGCCGGAATCAACAACCGTCGCCGCTACATCACGGATATCCAGTGCCAGGATTACCGCGATATCGCGACCAAGGAGTTCGAGAAAACCGTTGCCCTGGGCGCGGCCGGATGGCTGTTCGATGAGGTATGTCATCACGGGCCGGTGGATTACTCATTCAACACCGACCACGGCTACCGGGCGCCGTCCTACATTTACGCAGCCGACATGCCGATGGCAAAGCAGTTCCGTGAGGTGGCCGACAAGACCGACCCTGACTTCATCTTTGCCGGCGAGGGCCCGCAGGACTGGCTGTTGCAGTACTACCCGGTGTCGTACTTCCGCATCGGCATGGGCTCGCGGGCGGTTTGCCGGTACATCGATTCGCAGGCTCCGCTGGTGATTGCTGTCACGGGATGGGATGATCGTGAGAAGATCAACCTGCTTCTTCTGCAGCGCTACGTCATCAGCTATGAGCCATTCAACTTCCACGGACATCTCACTGATTTTCCGCAGACGCTGGCCTATGGCAAGAAGATCGATGCGTTGCGGCGGCGGTATCGCGAGTATCTGTGGGATGCGGAGTTCCGCGACACGCTGGGCGCGAAGGTGACGGGCGACGGGCAGGTTCTGCACTCGGTCTTTGTCGCTAAGAACGGCAAACGCGCGGTGGTAGTGGTGAACCCCGACGGTAAAAAGGCACTGACGGTCCAGGTGGACCTGCCCAACGCTGGAAGTCTGGTGGTTGCCACTCCTGAAGACCAGGAGAGCAGGCCGGTTTCAGGGTCTCTTGAGGTGCCCGCGCGCTCGGCTGCGGTAGTTATGGAAGTTTAACCAACGCGGCGGCGCTGATCTGCTACGTATCGGCGCCGCTCGAACGAACTCCAGGAGCAAGAATTTGGATCGCGACAACCGGTTTGAGCAGAGTGCGAAAACGCCCGCGATGAAGCGCCGTGATTTTGTGAAGACAATGACTGCGGCGGGCGCTGGCCTGCTGCTTAACGGCGGGCGTTTCTCGTTTGCCGAGACCCAGCAAACGCCGAACATGAGCGTACGCCGCGTTCTGGTGATGTTCAAGTGCCACTTCGACGCCGGATTTATCGATACGCAGCACAACGTAGTCCAGAAATACTTCACAAAATACTTTCCGCAGGCAATTGAAATTGCGCGGACGGCCAATGCTGGCGGTCAGCGCCGTTATGTGTGGACGACGGGCTCCTGGCTGCTCTTCGAATATCTGGACCAGGCTCAGCTTGCGGAGCGCAAGGTGATGGACGATGCGGTCCGGCGCGGAGACATCGCATGGCACGCTCTACCTTTCAACTGGCAGACGGAGATGCTGACGCCGTCGCTGATTGAAGGCAGCCTGGCGCTGTCAAAGTCGCTCGATCAGCGCTTCGGAACCGTGACAACCGGCGCTAAGATGACCGATGTTCCCGGGCACACGCGCGGCATCGTTCCGCCGCTGGCAAAACACGGCGTGAATTTCCTCGAGATTGGTGTGAATGGTGGTTCGACTCCCGCGGAGCTTCCGCCGATCTTCCTCTGGAAAGATCCTTCCGGCGCGAGCCTGCCGATGATGTATCACCACGAATACGGCGACGTGGCCTGTGTTCCCGGCTCGGACCTGGCGCTCGTGACCTGCGTGCGCGGCGACAACAGTGGCCCGCATACGCTGCAGGAGATCGAGCAGATTCACGCTGATCTGGCCAAGCGGTTTCCGAATGCGAAGATCGAAGCCGCGACTCTAACGGAGATGGCTAATGCGCTTGCTCAGTATCGTGACCATCTGCCGGTAGTGACCGAAGAGGTGGGCGACACATGGATTTACGGTTGCTCCAGCGATCCGCTGAAGGTGTCGCGGTATCGCGCAGTGGCGCGCCTGCGCGAGGCCTGGATCGCGAAAGGCGCATTCCGCTGCGGCGATGCGACCGACGTCCAATTGCTGCGGCACTTACTGCTCGAAGCCGAACACACCTGGGGCACCGACACAAAAACGTGGCTTGATTTTGAGAACTATAAGCACGCCGATCTTGCGCGGATGCTCGACACGAAGAATTACAAAGTGGTGGAGTACAGCTGGCAGGAGAAGCGGCAGGATCTGTTCGATGGCGTGGCTAAGCTGCCCGATCCGCTGCGCGCAGAGGCGCAGCAGGCTATCGACAGCGTGAAGGCTGTCAAGCCTACGCTGCCCGCAAAAAAGTGGTCTGCAGGAAAGCCGATCGAGACAGCGCATTTCATCCTTCAGATCGACCCGAACAACGGAGCGATAACGCGGCTTCGCAACAAGGCAACCGGTAAAGAGTGGGCAAGCGCAACCAATCCCATCGCGCTTGTAACCTACCAGACGCTTTCGCAAGCGGACTATCAGCGATTCCTTTCCAGCTATCTCACCACTAAGGCCGATTGGGCAGCCAAGGACTTCGGCAAGCCGAACATTGAGAAGTATGGCGCCGTTTCGCAGGAGTGGCATCCGGCGAAGTCCGCCGTGTACGTGGATGAATCTGATCACGGCCATCGCGTGGTGATCGAGCTCGCATTCCAGGACGAAGAAGCGGCGCAATCCGGGCGGGCGGCATTTCCGCGCAGCATGTACGCGGAATTGATTTTCGACCGCGAAGAGCCGTCGATTCGCATTGATGTTTCGTGGTTCGATAAGCCGGCCACACGCCTGCCCGAGGCGCTTTGGCTCACATTTAAGCCGGTGGCACAAGACAATCGCGGCTGGCAGATGCACAAATGCGGTGAATGGATTTCACCTTTCGATGTCGTAGTCTCCGGCAACCGGCATATGCATAGTCTCGACTCTGGCTTCGCATGGCACTCCGGCGGGAACGCGTTCTCGGTAGAAACGATCGATGCGCCTGTCGTTGCGCTCGGCCTGAGAACGCCACTGTGTTTCTCGAACGAACAGCCCGATCCCGGAAACGGGATCCACGCGTGCCTGTTCAATAATGCGTGGGGCACGAACTACATCATGTGGTACGGGGAAGACAACCGCGCACGTTACGTGCTGAAGGCCTGAGGATCCAAGAATAGAGATGCTGAAGCGAAGGGAATTTCTCAAGACCGCCGGCGCAGTCGCGGCTGCAGCAGTTGTACAGCGCCGCGCGCTGGGCATGGACGTAACCAGCGATAGCGAGGCATTGCACTTTGCGTCCGAGAGCATCGACGTGCAGTTTTCGCAGAGCGCGCCGGAGCTGCTGAGCTTGAATATCGATGGGCTGGGCAAGAGCAGGCGCGGTCCTAACAGCATGGATTCCGCGCAGCCCGCCACCGGATTCAAAGCGTCAGCCTGGAAGCTCCGTGACGGCATGCGCGTGGAGTATCGCGTGGCAACTGCAGTCGCAGATTCCCAGCCATCATGGACGTTCAGCGTCTCCGGCAACAAGATAGCGCTGACCTCGCAATGGGTCGATGGCGTCGAGCCGGTTCCAATGACCTTCCGCTTTAACCTGAACCAGGTGCACAGCACGGTGCTGGGCGTCTTTGGCAAAGACAAGCTTTTGACGGCGCCTGCGCTTATGCACTTTCCTGGGCAGGGATCAATGCGCCTGACGGCAAGCAACCCCAACGTTGGGCTTACATACACATCCAACAGACCGCACGAAATAGCCGCACTCTCCCTGCCCGCCGCCACCGCGGAACAGAAGCACGTCACCTACACGCTCGAAGCCACAGCCATTCATCCTGATGTGCCGGGCATCGCGGGCGATGAGCGCTTCGACGCCTTCCGCCGCAACTGGCTTAATGTGCTGCAGCTCAATCCGAACTATCCGGCTCTGGCTAACAACACTGCCAGCGATACATGCGCCTTCTGCTATTACGAATTTGCCGACATTGCGGCTCTCACGCCTGCGCTGGCGGATGGGCTGACGGCGCTTGATGTAATGCGGCAGACGCTCGATCGCATTCTTGCCGGCGGAATGGCGTACGGGCTGCCGGGCCCCGGAATGCAGTGCTGTCCAAGCGCATATTCCGACGCACTGCCGGCCTTGATGATTGCAGCCGCAAACTGCGTGCGCGCCGGCGGGTCCGATGCGTGGCTGGCTGCGAACTACGAAGGCATTCGCGGCTGGGCTGAAACCATGCTGGCCACCGACACCGATGGCGACGGCCTGTTCAAGTACAGCGTCAGCGGCGACTCGGGTATCTGGAAGGATGGAGCGCCGACCTTTCGGCCGTCGAACTGGTGGGACACAATCGGCTTTGGCCACGAAGACGCGTATGGAAACGCTCTCGCCTATCGCGCGCTCGGCAATATGACGGTGCTGGCGAAGAAGCTGGGCAAGCATGCGGATGCGAACCGGTATGAAGCCGCCGCGAGGAAGCTGCATGGCGCGTATTATCAGCGCTTCTTCGATCCTGCAACCGGCGTGCTAGGCGGCTGGCGCAGTGCAGACGGGCAGCTACACGATTACTACTTCCTGTGGGTAAACGGCATCGCCATCCACTACGGCCTGGTTTCGAGATCCGATGCCATGGCGATCATGGACAGGTTGATGGCCAAGATGAAGGAAGTAGGCTACGACCGGTTCGACATGGGTCTGCCGGGCAATCTGATTACGGTGGCCCTGAAGGATTGCGTGGACAAGCGTGGCAACGGCCGTTTCGGTTGCGGCACGCAGCCCGACAACTCGGACGGCTTCCAGAACTACGAGAACGGCGGGGCGACCGGCAGCTTCGCCTTCTTCACACTGGCCGCGCTCTACGACCTGGGACGCAAGGCCGAAGCCGACGCAATTCTCTTCCCCATGCTCGATGCCTACGGCAAGTGTGGTTTCGAGGGCCGAGACGCGCACGGCATGTCGCCCGATTGGCGGCGATGGGACGGAACCTCGAAAGGCTACGAGGGCTACCTCACGGACAACTACTATGCGCTGTTCGCCGTTCCCCTCCGCCAGCAGGAAGCGGCATGGAGACACGGCTTTCGTCCAGCAACGGAACTGACTTAACTTGTACCACAAAGAAAAAGCCCTCCAGCGCAGAACATGCGCCGGAGGGCTTTCTTTGCCGCTTTACCGCGTCTTGGCTACTTCCTCTACAGTGACCGGATCGAGGAATGGCATCTGCGCGCGCAGCTTCTTGCCCACGATTTCGATCGGGTGCTTCGCCTCTGCTTCGCGGAAAGCCTGGAACTCCTTGCGGCCGGAGTTCTGGTCGGCGAGGAATTTCTTCGCGAAGGTCCCATCCTGAATTTCGGCGAGAATATGCTTCATCGCTTTCTTGCTTTCAGAACCAACGACGCGCGGACCGGAGACGTAGTCGCCGTATTCGGCCGTGTCGGAGATTGAGTAGCGCATGTAGGCAAGGCCGCCGCGGTAGATGAGGTCGACGATCAGCTTGAGCTCATGCAGCACTTCGAAATATGCGCTTTCCGGCTGATAACCGGCTTCGACCAGCGTCTCATAACCGGCCTTGATGAGCGCGCTCACGCCGCCACACAGCACCGCCTGTTCGCCGAAGAGATCAGTCTCGGTCTCTTCCTTGAAGGTGGTTTCGAGCACGCCGGCGCGCGTGCAGCCAATGCCTTTGAGATAGCTGAGCACCAGCGGATGCGCATTGCCGGTCGCGTCCTGGAAGACCGCAATCAATCCCGGTACGCCACCACCTTCAGTGAACACCTCGCGTACGCGATGGCCCGGTGCCTTGGGTGCAGCGAGACCCACGTCAATGCCCGCAGCCGGAACGATGGTCTTGAAGTGAATGTTGAAGCCATGCGCGAACAGGAGCAGCGAGCCAGGCTTGAGATTGGGCCCAACCTCTTCGGTATAGAGCTTCGCCTGCGTCTGATCAGGCGTCAGGATCACCACCACGTCTGCCCACTTTGCAGCCTCGGCCGGCGTCGTGACCTCAAGTCCGGCCTTCTGTGCTTTGGCAATCGATTTGGAATTCTTCGCCAGACCAACCTTAACCTGCACGCCGGAGTCCTTCAGGTTCAGCGCGTGCGCGTGGCCCTGCGAACCGTAGCCGATAATGGCCACCTTCTTTGCCTGAATCAGATAAAGATCGGCATCGTTGTCGTAATACGTCTTCGCCATAGTGTCTGCTTGTCCTTTTCGTCTCGGAATATCTGCTGAAAATTTCGAAAGCGGATGTTTGACCGTCTAAACCGGCTTACTCCAGCGTGCTGGGCAAACTGTCTTCTTGCGCTTCTTCCTTCGTGGAATCGGCGACCTCTGCTTCAACCGCGCCCATTGCCTTGAGCACGCTGCTCACGTGATGGCCGCGGCGCATCGTCATCTTGCCGCTGCGGCAAATTTCGAGGATGCGCCCATCATCCTCGCGCAGCACCTCGATGAGTCCTTCGATCTTGCTCTCGACACCGGTCATCTCGATCATCAGCGACTCCGAAGTGAGGTCGACGATGCGCGCGCGGAAGACTTCGACCAGGTCAAAGAGCTGCGAACGGTTCTGCGGCGTGGCGGCAACTTTGATAAGCGCCAGCTCGCGCGTGACTGACGGCGCCTTCGCAATGTCGTCCACATCGACCACGTTCTCGAGCTTGAAAAGACTGGCGCGGATGCGATGGCCCGCTTCCGCAGATGCTTCGCACACCAGCGTGAGCCGCGACAGCCCCGCGCGTTCACTGCGCCCGACAGTGAGCGAGTTGATGTTGATGTTCAGCCGCCGGAACAGCGAAGCCACGCGCGTCAGCACGCCCGGCAGGTCTTCCACGTAAGCAACAAATGTATGCAGCATCACAAACCTCGTGAGCGAACAGCTCACAGCTCACAGCTAACAGTTGAGAGACCCGAGAAAGCAACATGCCAGCAGCAGTCATGGCTGTAAGCTGTCAGCCGCTCGCTGTCTGCTAGTCTTCCGAAGTCTCTTCCAGCGGGTCCTTGGTGCCCTTGCCCGGCCGGCGAATCATCTCGTGCAGCGCGCTTCCCGCGGGGATCATCGGGTATACCGACTCTTCCTTCTCGACGAGGAAGTTCAGCAGGAACGCGCCATTCGCTGCGCGAGCTTCATTCACGGCCTCGGCAACTTCCGCTCGCGTGCGCACCGCGCGCCCGGGAATTCCATGCGCATCGGCAAGCTTTACAAAGTCCGGGCTCACCAGCGGCGTTGATTCGTAATTCTTCTCGTAAAAGAATTCCTGCCACTGGCGAACCATGCCGAGGTAGCCGTTATTGATGATGGCG
>JASIJW010000268.1:0-4903 GCA_030050035.1 Acidobacteriaceae bacterium
CAGATCGCGAGGCAACGCCTTCTCGATCATCACATCCCAGGCTGGATTCCATGGGTTGCCCTGGCCAAGCTCGACCTTCTTCACGGCGATGGGCGTGGGTGGAGCAGGCTTGATTTGCGGCTGCGGCGGTGGATCAACCGAACCGTGCGACTGCGCGTGCCGGCCGCAACCGGCGCTTGCAATGAGCGCGAAAGCCAGAACCGCGAGCCATGCGGTGCGAGTGGCGACGGTTCGATGCGGCAGGGGTCGGCGATGGCGAATCTCAAGCTGGGGAATCATCGCAAGGGAGCAAATATCACGCACGTCCATGTATCACGCACGTCCATGTACAACGGCAGCAAAGTTGGAAACTGCCGGTCGAATCTGCGTCCGCAGTTCCCCGAACTTGAGATGCAGAAACCGGGCTATGTTCTGGGGCGCGGCATTGCGGCTGGATGTCTGTACAGGAATGACCCGACAAGTACTTACGCGGTTTCAGACGGGGTTGTCCGCCAGCGCTCTACTCGCGGCGAAAAAGTTCAACTTCCTGGGTGCTATCGCCCGATCGAACGTCGTAGTATGCTTTCTTCCACCGGAGGATTGGGCGAGGTTGCCCGATGGGCCACGCGGGAGAGTCGTGGATTACGGCTGCACGGGTCGTCCATAGCCGGAAGCATATATTGCAATAGAAAACCAGCGATGTACGGTTTCTCAGGATTGCGCGTCTGAATAGGCATGGGACCCGAGCGGCGGCATCGGCATCCGCGGCCGAGGTATCCGAAAAATCTGAAAAGTGGCAGAATCCGAATAAACAGCAATCCGGCGCCAGCCGGACGCCGGATTGGAATCGCAAGATTTTAACGGCACGATTCCGGCAGGAGAGTCTCTCCTTGGTTGAATTGATTGCCGGTATTGCCCGGCAGGAGCCACCTGATGCCCGCAGCTACTCCGTTACCTCAAACCATTGGGGAACTGCGCGCGACCAGTAAGCATTCTGAAGCGCGCCTGAAGTCCCGCACGGTGAAAGACGAGATGCGGGCCAACCTGATTGCACGGCTCGAAAATGCGCGGCTGAAGACCGGGGCCCCCGCGGACAGGTCTTCGTCCGCGGGGTGGGAACATAGCGAGGCCGTTTTTCCCGGCATCATCGGCTACGAAGATACGGTTGTGCCGCAGATTGTGAACGCCGTCCTGTCGCGGCAAAACTTTATCCTGCTGGGGCTGCGCGGCCAAGCGAAGAGCCGCATTCTGCGCGCGCTCACGGGGCTGCTGGACGAGCAGATGCCGTACATCGCCGGCTGCGAGATTCGCGACAACCCCTACCGGCCGCTATGCAAACGCTGCCGCGATATGACGGCCAAGTGCGGCGATGCGACGCGAATTGCCTGGATAGGCCGCGACGACCGCTACGTGGAGAAGCTGGCCACGCCGGACGTGACGATTGCCGACCTGGTGGGCGATCTCGATCCCATCAAGGCCGCGCGTGGCGGCGAAGATCTTTCGAGCGAGCTGACCATGCACTATGGCCTGCTGCCGCGCGCCAACCGGGGCATCTTTGCCATCAACGAGCTGCCTGACCTTGCCGGCAAAATCCAGGTGGCGCTGTTCAACATCATGCAGGAGGGCGATGTACAGATCAAAGGCTACCCGGTGCGCCTTGCGCTGGACGTGGCCCTGGTCTTCAGTGCGAATCCCGAGGACTATACGGCACGGGGCAAGATCATCACTCCGCTCAAGGACCGCCTCGGCTCGGAGATTCGCACGCACTATCCCGAGACGATTGAGGAGGGCATCGCCATCACTACGCAGGAAGCGTGGGCCACGCGTAACGAGCAGGCGGTCGAGATTCCGCAGTACGTGCGCGAGATCGTGGAGCAGGTGGCATTCTGCGCCCGCGAAGACAAGAAAGTGGACAAGCGCAGCGGCGTGAGCCAGCGGCTGCCGATTTCCACGCTGGAGCTGGTGGTTTCAAACGCAGAGCGGCGCGCGCTGGTGAACGGCGACGGCATGGTGTTGCCGCGGGTGGGCGACATTTACGCGGCCATGCCCGGTATTACCGGCAAGCTCGAGCTCGAGTACGAAGGCGAGATGCGCGGCGCCGACACGGTGGTGCGCGACCTGATCCATACCGCCGTGGGCAAAATCTACGACCGCTACTTTGCCGAGGAAGACATGCAACAGGTGGAGCTTTGGTTCAACCTGGGCGGAACGGTGAAGCTCGAAGACCATCAGCCGGCAGCGGAAGCAGTGAAGGAACTGCGCGAGATTCAGGGGCTGCTTGAAAAGCTCGCGCCCGTGGGAGTGAAAAGCTCCGACCCGGCGGCGAAGGTGGTTGCGGCAGCGGAGTTTCTGCTGGAGGGTCTGGTGGCGCACCGCAAGCTGAGCCGCAACGAAGACCGCGGTTTTAGCGCGCCTGAGACGTCAGGCCGCAAGGAACGGCAGGACCTTGAGGTGGAGTACGAGGATTGGCAGCGGTCGCGGCGAGGAACGCGCCGCGGCGGGCTGAATTAAGACAGCTAACAGCTAACAGCGGGCAGTTAACAGCAAACTGCATAGAGCTGCACGCTGAGTAATCTGTTGGCTGTCTGCTGTTCGCTGCGAGCTGTAAAGGGCATTATGAAGCGCGTTCGCTACACAAAATACACGGGCGATCTGGCATCGGAGATGGATCTCGAGAGCTTGTTGCAAGCCTTGTCCGACTACTTGCTCGACTCCGGCTATCACGATCCCTACATGCGTTTCCAGGACCTCGATCGCACGCTCGACGACTTGCGCGAAGCGCTGCGCCGCGCTCTCGAAAACGGGGAGTTCTTCGACGAAGATTTGCGCCAGCAGCTTGAGCAGGTGAAGGCCGAGGGCAAGATGGATGAGCTGATCGAAAAGCTCATTGAGCGGCTGGAACAGGCAGACTACATCTCGTCCTCAGACCGGTGGCAGGACCCTGCGCGCGCCACGCAGCCCGGCGGGCAGATGGGCGAGCCTGGCGAAGTGCGGTTTGAGGTGACGGACAAGAGCCTCGATTTTCTCGGCTTCAAAACGTTGCGCGACCTGCTTGGTTCCATGGGCAAGTCAAGTTTTGGCCGGCACGACACACGGCACTGGGCGACGGGCATTGAAACCAGCGGGGCATCGCAGAGGTACCAGTTCGGCGACATGCTGAATCTGGACACGACCACGACGCTCAGCTCGGCCATCGCGCGCGAGGGCATTGGCCTGCCATTGAATCTCGAATACGAGGACCTGCACGTTCATCAGTGCGAGTATCAAAGCTCCTGCGCCACGGTGGTGATGCTCGATTGCTCGCATTCGATGATTCTTTACGGAGAAGACCGCTTTACGCCGGCCAAGCGCGTGGCTATGGCGCTGTCGCATTTGATTCGCACGCAATATCCAGGGGACTCGCTCTCACTGGTGCTGTTTCACGACACCGCCGAGGAGATGCCGGTTTCGCACCTGGCGCGCGTTAAGGTTGGCCCCTGGCACACCAATACGCGCGAGGGCCTGCGCGTGGCGCAGCGCGTGCTCGAACGGCAGCGCAAAGACATGAAGCAGATCGTGATGATTACCGACGGCAAGCCCTCGGCGCTTACGCTGCCCGACGGACGGATCTACAAAAACCCCTACGGCCTCGATCCGCTGGTGGTGAGCGAGACGCTTGAAGAAGTCTCGCGGTGCAAGCGGGCGAACGTGATGATCAACACCTTTATGCTGGCTTCGGACTATGACCTGATCCAGTTTGTGCAGAAGGTGACGGCCATGTGCCGCGGCAAAGCGTACTTCACCACGCCGCACACGCTCGGCCAGTATCTATTGATGGATTACATGCAGAATAAGTCGAGGACGATCCACTAATCGTCCTCGACTTATTTAACTACTCGACTTATTCAACTAATAGCTGCGCACCCACTCCAGAATGGAGCGCACGGCAATGCCGCTGGGGCCCTTGGCGATGTACGGGCGCGAGTCCTCCACCCAGGCCACGCCGGCAATGTCGAGATGGATCCAGGGCGTGTCTTCGGCGAAGACGTGCAGGAACTCGGCGGCTGTGATTGCTCCACCCCAGCGGCCGCCGGTGTTCTTGATGTCGCCGATATCGCTCTTGATCATGTCCATGTATTCGTCGCCGAGCGGCAGCCGCCAGAATTTTTCTCCGGAAACTTTGAGCGCGGCGTCGAACTTCGCCCAAGTTTCGTCGTCGTTCGAAAAGCCGCCGGCGTTCACCATGCCCAGCGCCACTACGCATGCGCCGGTGAGCGTGGCCGCATCGATGAGGTGCGTGGCTCCGAGCTGCTTGGCGTAGGCGAGGCCATCGGCCAGCACAAGGCGGCCCTCGGCGTCAGTGTTGATGATCTCGATAGTCTTGCC
Source organism: Acidobacteriaceae bacterium (assembly GCA_030050035.1). Taxonomy (GTDB): domain Bacteria; phylum Acidobacteriota; class Terriglobia; order Terriglobales; family Acidobacteriaceae; genus Telmatobacter. The sequence goes on from JASIJW010000268.1 coordinate 4,345, forward strand.
GGACATTGCTGTCTGCACGTCGCCCGGCTTCTGCGCCGTGCCTGAAGGCATGTTCTCGGCCGCACACACAATGCCGATGACGCGCACCTTCGGCTTGAGCAGCGCAATGGCGCGCATGGCGCCGATCATCGCCGCACCGCCGGCCATGTCGTATTTCATCTTTTCCATGTTGTCGGCTGGCTTGATGGAGATGCCGCCGGTGTCGAACGTGATGCCCTTGCCGACGAGGCCAAGCACTGGGCCGCTCTTTACGCCTTCCGGCTCATAGCGCATGACAATGAGCGCCGGCGGCTCAGCCGAGCCCTGCGACACGCTCCAGAACGCTCCCATCTTCAGCTCGTGCAGCTTGTCAGCGGAGTGGACCTCACATTTAATACCAACTTCTTTCGCCATCTCGGCGGCACGTGCCCCGAGAACAGTTGGCGTAAGCTTGTTGCCCGGTTCGTTGACGAGCGTGCGGGCGAAATTCTGGCTCTCGCCGATGATGATGCCTTCAGCAAAGGCCGCTTCAACCGATTTACGGTCGGCGCTGGCGGGCACGGCGATGGTTAAAGATTGG
>JASIJW010000033.1:0-6279 GCA_030050035.1 Acidobacteriaceae bacterium
AAGGGAAACGGCCGCAATGGTTGAGATCATCAGCGCGGATGAAGGTGTTACGCCGCCGCATTCGAGTACAGAGCACAGCTCAATGCGATCGGCGCCGCCGGCCTCAGCCGCCCGCGCCGATACCAGCGACTCTGCACATAATTCAAAAAAGAGCGAACCTGTTTCGGAGTTCAGAGGATTTCCCCTTTCGAGAAAAAAGGCTTTATGTCGGCGAAACGCGAATTCCCGCCTGATGAGCGATATCCCGGAAATTGGATGACTATACTAAACGTAGTTTCCAGGAAGATGGACGGAAGTTTGGCATCCCTTCGCAAAGTACTTTAGCATTATTCCCGAATAAATGAAAAGTAATTTGATTAAAAGTGCATAATATGATCAAAATAACTAGGTTAAAGCGAGAGAAATTCGAATTCCGTGTACCCAGCGCCTCATATGCAGATTGTCTCCGGATCTCGGCGAAGCGCCTTTCATCGCATTGCCCTGCGCGGAAAAGGCGATAATCCCCTAAAGATTCGAGCCGAATTACACTGTTGTTTATTGTCAGCTTGGCAGAAGCCCCTCCATTTCTTTATGAAAAATTACGGCGTCGAAGGTAGTTCAATTGATCAGAAATAATAGATAAATCATATAGTTGATCATTTTATGCAAAAAGGATCAATTTTTTCCTTGCCAAATCCAAGAGCTTGGGCTACGATTTTTCCCAATCGACGATTGCTCATTTCGCACTGATTCGATCACTATCTTGATTGCGGACTCAATGATGGCGTTCCCCGGCCGGTAAAACTGCGGCACTTCCGTTGCAGGCCCTTGCCGGACGAACCCGTTACCGCAGTCTTTTCCCGCGGGAGGCGGTTTCCACCCATTGCCTACTGGCCTTAGCTATGGCCCGGCAATCAACCCCATCGCCTGCGCGATGGGGAACAGGAGGATCCAGTGAAGCTCAATCATCAAAGTCTGCTCGGCGCATTGTGCCTCGTCTGTCTGGCGATGCTGTGGGCGTTCGCACCGGCCGCACAGGGCCAACAGAGCGCAGGTTCCGTCACCGGCCTCGTTACCGATATGTCGGGCTCGGCAATTGCCAACGCCACAGTAACCATCCGCGACACGGATCGCGGCACCACGTGGACCAGCCGCACCACCGACGCCGGCCTCTACGTCTTTCCCACCATTCCCGTGGGCAGAATCCAGGTCACCGTCGACGCTTCCGGCTTCGCCCATGCCATCCGCGAACCCTTCACGCTCGTCCTTAATCAAGTCGCGCGTGTCGATGTCCAACTCAAGGTCAGCGCCGTCAGTGAAACTGTCACGGTCTCCGGCGCGCCGCCGCTGCTGCAGACGGGTTCCACAGAGGTGGGAACTATCATCGATGCCAATGCCGCGAACAGTCTTCCGCTAGCCACGCGCGACATTAACCAGCTAACGCTGCTGGCGCCCGGCGTGGTGACCACAAATATCTTTGCCTTTGAATCGCCGCAAACAACGTTCGGTACCGGTCGTCCTTATGTGAACGGCGCGCGCGAGCAGGACAACAATTTCACTCTCGATGGCATGGCCACCAATCAATACGACAACAGCGAAGTCGCGTACACGCCGGCGCCCGATGCCGTGCAGGAATTCAACATGATCACCAGCAATGCGCCGGCGGATTTCGGCAGCTACCTTGGCGGGGTCATCGTTGAGTCGACCAAGTCCGGCACCAACCAATTCCACGGCGACGTGTATGAGTATCTGCGCAATACCGACTTGAATGCCAACACCTGGCAGGACAAGGGCTACGCGTTCTTCGTCAATCCGAGCACGATGACGAACGACACCGCCTTCCCGCGTCCGCAATTGCACTGGAACGAATTCGGAGGCACCGTCGGCGGCCCGATAATTAAAAATAAGCTATTCTTCTTTGCCGACGAAGAAACTTCTCTCTACGACACGCCCGCTACCGAGGAGTCGCAGGGAACGATTCCCACGGCATTTCTGGCGGGTAATTTCTCGTCTCTTCTCCCAGCCACCCAACTCTACAGCCCGGTCTGCCTGCCCGGCAGCACCACCTGCACGCCGGGCTCGGTGATGCCGGTTGCCCAGCGCCAGCCGATCCCCGGCAATAATCTCGCAACCGCGGGTTTAACGCTGAGCAGCGTGGCTACCAAGCTGGTTGCACTTCCCCAATTCACTCAGTCGGAGGAGGCCGCGACCTATTACCAGACGAGCTATACGCACGCCTTTCAAGGCGACGCCAAAATCGATTGGCAGGCGACGGACAAAGACCACGTGATGGGCCGCTACACGCAGATGTACACCATCGCCAACCAATCCAACGGAACCAACGTCCTGGATCCGAGCCTGACACGCGACTATCCGTTGAAGAACATCGTGATCAATTATGACCGGATGCTTACGCCGACTTTGGTCAATGAGTTCCGCATCGGCGCACAGATCTTTCCGGCCAACGATCAGGAATTCACCAATCCCACCAACATCAACCTGCCGCAGGCGATCGGGCTTCCCGGTGTCCAGACCAGCATTCTGCCCTCGTTCAGCTTCGGCAGCCAGTACGGCAGCCCCGGCAACAACGATGGCGTAGAGATATTCCACGACACCACCTATCAGGTTGAAGATTCGGTCACGTGGACGCACGGCAAACATTCCGTTCACACCGGTTTCCAGTGGTCCGAATACCGTATGAACGACGTGTACTCGGGCAACCAGGGTATAGCCGGGGACTTCGACTTCACCGGCCAATACACCGGCAACGCCTTCGCTGACTTCCTGCTGGGCCTTCCCGAGGAGGTAGATCAGGGGGAGCCCTTTCCAATGCACCTGCGCACCGACGCCTACGGGTTCTTCGTGCAGGACAACTATCGAGCTCTGCCCAACCTGGTGCTGAATCTCGGGCTTCGCTACGACCTGTTCACACCCGTTAACGACATCAACAGGGACAACATGGTGAACTACACCATGGTCGCCGGCACGCCCGAGATTGGAGCGAATTACAACACCTATACGGGCATCGGCAACTTCCAGCCGCGCTTCGGCTTTGCGTGGCAGCCCGGATTCGCGCCCAACACGGTATTGCGGGGCGCCTATGATATTTCGACCTACATGGAGGCCGAGGGCCTGAACAATGCGGCCGACGCCAACCCGCCGCAAGTCGCCTTGAAAACCGTGAAAAACAATTCCGGCGCTGGGTTGCAGTATCCCGCCACCACCCTGGACCAGGGCTACACTCCGTTCACGGGATCGGGCGCAGACTGTAATGCGACGCTGCTGGCGCAGTTCTCGCCTGCATGCTTCAACAGTACCCACCTTCATGCCACGGACCCCAACCTTCGACCGGCCATGGACCAGCAATGGAACCTGACCCTCCAGCATCAATTCAAAGGCACGACCACTGCCTCGCTCGGCTATGTCGGCAACAAGATCGACCACATGGCCGACATCTACATGTTCAACCAGGGGGAGTGGAACGCAACTCACACCGCTGTGGTTCCCGGACCCTACCTGCAAGGCCCCGTCGCGGCCGGCGCCGGACAAGCTCGCTGGAACGCGTCCGACGCCGTTTCGCGCTACGACGCTCTGGAAGCGATGCTGGCAACTCGTAACTACCACGACCTGGATCTGAGCGCCTCGTATACCTGGTCGAAGTGCCTGGCCAACTCGCTGGGCTATTTCGGGTCCTATGGCGACGAGGAGGGCGCCGGAGAATCGCAGGCCATGGGGTTCCAGGAGTTCTTCCAGAACTCCTATAACCCGATGGGCGACTACGGACGCTGCGTCACCGATGCGGCCGGCGACTTCAATGCCTATGCTCTCTATAGTCTTCCGTTCGGTAAGGGAAAGATGTTCGGTCCCACAGTTCCCACCGGGGTCAACGAAGTGATCGGTGGGTGGCAGCTTGCATTCGATATGAACATGCGGTCCGGATTCGCCATCAGCGAAAGCGGCGCCGCCTACCAGGGCGACGGCAGTTCCTCCGGGGCCTTGGATGGCAACCCGAACGGATGGGGCTCCGGAACCGGCTCCTGGAACTCGCGTCCCAATTGCGTTCCCGGCGTCAATATTCACGGTCCCGAGCAGTGGATGCAGATCGGCGGCTCCTTCGGGAAAACATTCATGAACCCAGCCGCCGTCACGCAAAATCCCTATGGGACCTTTGGAACCTGCCCCACGGGCGCGATGCGTGGGCCGGGTCTGAAGACCTCGGACCTGAACGTAATGAAGCAATTTCCGATTAGGGAGCGGGTCAACCTGACGTTCCAGGCCCAATTCATCAACCTGACCAATACACCAATCTTTAGCGTTCCCGCTTCCTGGTGGGGATCGTTCTCTTCGTGCGAGGCGTGTAACGGCGTGCGCACCACCGGACCGAACGGCGGTGTGGGCGGTAATACCGACGTAGGCACGTATGGTCTGGCAGATGGGTCGGATCCAGGTCGCAACATCCAGTTTGCACTCAAACTCAACTTCTGACGCGAGCCAATCAAGCAAGCCTCCGGCTCAATCCGGAGGCCTATCTCGAAGCCCGAAGGCCGCGCCTTCGGGCTTTTTCCGTAGGTCACTCTGCCACCTCGCATGACATATCTCAACAGTCGATGAGCCAGGTCGCCGCACGCGACTGAATGATCTGCGCTCTCGGTTGACGGGCACAAGACAATGTCAATCCCTCCGCTCCCTCGAATCTCTTCTCAGCCTCCGTGGAACTCTTTTCGCTTCAGTCGCTTGAAGCCCCGCTCGTCCCACCGCCCGACATTGCAGATAATTTCCCCTCTCCGGCGCACAATAGCTGCAGCAGTGGAAAGACTATCGGGACAGCGCCGCGGCAAGGACGCTTTTTGAAGTACCGGAAAAAATCGCCCATCTTTTTGCTTCAAGGCAAGCGCTTTTCAAACTGATCTTCTTTTCAAACTGATCTTCACAGTTACACAGAAATAAATTCCCGGACCGCAACGCTGTGGACCGTAAGTCTTTGAAAATGGAATAGCTGTTAACAAACCCTTTCCTTTCAGATAATTGCGGAGCAAGAGTGTCCGTAAACCCAATGATTTGAGATAGTTGCTCTCAGATGAGGGGGTGGGGGAGCCGGTCACATAGTGGTATGGATTAGTGGTATGGACCGGTTCTGCTGCCACACATTCTCCGCTCCTGTACATTGAAAATGACTCTCCTCCTTTGCTCACCACCTCCAACACGCCAGCTCCAGCCAAAACACTCCGTACCGTCTTCGGCTTCGCCCGCTTCCGAGCCGGCCAGGAAGAAGTCTGCCGTACCGCCATCGAAGGCCGCGATGTGCTGCTCGTCATGCCAACCGGGGCAGGGAAGTCGCTCTGCTACCAGCTTCCGGCAATCACTCGCGGCGGCACTGCCCTTGTCATCTCGCCGCTCATCGCTCTCATGGAAGATCAGGCGGCCAAGCTTGCCGCTCTCAGTTTGCGCGTGGCCCGCATCCACTCCGGCCTCGACCGCAACGCCGCCCGCCAGGCCTGCCGGGAATATCTCGACGGCTCGCTCCAGTTTCTCTTCATCGCTCCTGAGCGCCTGCGCGTTCCCGGCTTCGCGGAAATGCTCGCCAAAAAACAGTTGGCGCTCATCGCCATTGACGAAGCGCACTGCATCTCGCAATGGGGTCATGATTTCCGCCCCGACTATCGCATGCTCGGCCAGCATCTTCCCGCGCTGCGCGGCACTCACCGCGCTCCCGTTCTCGCCTTCACCGCAACCGCTACGCCCGCGGTGCAGGCCGACATCGTCGAGCAACTCGGCATGGATCGTCCGGCAAAATTCATCCACGGCTTCCGTCGCCACAACCTTGCCATCGAAGTGGTCGAAGTCCCCGTCCCCGACCGTTCGCGCATCATTTCCGGCCTTCTCGCCGCGCCCGGGCGCCGCCCCGCAATTGTCTACGCGACAGCGCGCAAGCACGCCGAGCGCCTGGCCGAAGATCTCTCGGCCTCTATCCGCGCCGCCGCTTACCACGCCGGCCTGGACGCCGCCACGCGCGAGCGAGTGCAACGCGCTTTTCAGGCCGGTGAGCTCGAAGTCGTCGTCGCCACCATCGCCTTTGGCATGGGCATCGATAAAGCCGATATCCGAACCGTCATCCACGCCGGCCTGCCAGCCACGCTCGAGGGTTATTACCAGGAGATCGGCCGCGCCGGCCGCGATGGCGCGCCCAGCCGCACCTATCTGATGCACTCCTATGCCGACCAGCGCACACACGACTTTTTCCTCAATCGCGACTACCCGCCAATCGACCACCTCGGCAAGCTCTTCAAGCTTCTCACCATT
>JASIJW010000269.1:0-3664 GCA_030050035.1 Acidobacteriaceae bacterium
AGCGATGAACACGCTCCTTTCGCCAAAGCTCGTCATCGAATAAGTGGTCTGGCGGATAGAATCGAGTGCACGGCAAGCGTTATAGGAGGATGTATGGCAGACGCTAAGGCCATTCTTAAGCAGGCGTACTCCGCATTCAACACGCGGGACATTGACGGTGCATTAGCACTGATGACCGAAGACGTGAGCTGGCCCAAGGCTTCGGAGGGCGGCAGGGTTGTCGGAAAAGAAGAGATCCGCGCTTATTGGACTCGACAATGGGACGAGTTCGATGGCCATGTCGAACCGCTTGCAATGATCGAGGAAGACGGCGGCACGAGAGACGAAGACACGCGAGACGGGCGCAGGATCCGCGTCAGCGTGCACCAACTCGTCAGGAACCTTCAAGGGGATGTTCTTTCCGACAGCGAGGTTCTCCACATATTCACCGTGAAGAGCGGTCTTATCGCAGCCATGGACCTCGGTGATGAGGCCGATACAACCGGTCCGACTGCCGCGTTCGCACATCGATCCTAACGCGCTACCCACGGTGGCGCGTGAGAGCAGGACCCAGTCTCGAAAGTTCTATGAACGGCCAGTAGACAACATTTTCAGCGCAACCGGACAGCTCCCGGTAAGTCGGGTTCTTGGAAGCAATCGATTACCGATAACAGTCCCGTTTGCGAGACCGAATTCCCGATTGGGCCGGCAAGGTAAGTTCGATGAGTGCATCGCCCTGGAGTTGTCAATCAAAGCAATCAGGCTGCGCCTTTGCCCTTTTAGCCCTTGGCGCTCGGCGGCTTTGCCTCGCTTTGCACAATGCAGTAGCATTATTCTGGTTGTCGTGCTACTGGGCCCGCGGGAGCCGTGACACATTTTATGCCTGATCTAAGCCGCATTGGCATCGCTCTGGACTCCGAACTTCTTCGCCGCTTCGACGATTCAATCGCTCGGCGTGGATACACCAACCGATCAGAGGCCTTTCGGGATTTGATCCGCGACCGTCTGGTCAATGAGCAAACCGGGAAACCAAACGCTCCTGTCGTTGGCACTGTCACTCTCATCTACAACCACCATGCCCATGGAGTAACAGAAAAGCTAATCGAAATCCAGCACGAACACCACGAACTGGTCGTTTCCACAAGTCATGCGCATCTCGACCACGATTTTTGTCTCGAAGTCCTAATCGTGCACGGCAGGTCATCCCGCGTACAGGATCTTGCCGACCGTCTGATCGGCCTCAAAGGCGTGCAGCACGGGCGTCTGGTAATGACAGTCCCGGCTGTCGCTCATGAGCACGGGCAAGAATCCCAGAACTACCACAGAAAATAACGAAGCCTGTAGCGAAAGGAAAACGATCCAGCGCCATGCGTAGCACGAAAATAAAAATCGTCACACTTCTGCTGAATGTTTTCGTATCCCTTGCCGCTTTTTCGCAGAACGGAAGCCGGAGCATCGCCGGTGTCGTTGTCGATCCCGCCGGTAGGTCTGTGGCCGGAGCCCATCTCGACATCGTTTCAGCGCGACAGCGCCTCACCGTGGCGGCCGATTCCAGCGGCGCCTTCCACTTCACGCTTCCTGAAATGGGTGACTTCACTATTCATGTCGAAGCTGCCGGATTCGCTGCCGTTACGCGGCGATTCGACGCCAAGACCGCTTCAGCCGGCATCACGCTTCATCTGGAGCACCTGGCCACGGCGCCCCAGCAGGTGATCGTTACAGCGGATGTGAGCAAGATCGCTTTGGACTCTCCTGATCCGGGCGAGAAGGTCATGGTTCGCGAAGAATTGCTCGATGCCAATCCTGGTCGCCCCGGCGCGCCAGTCTCCATACCCGGTATGCCCATCGAAACCGCATCCGGGGGCATCAAGGCGCCACAGTACTTTGTGCCCGGAGTCGCAGGAGATCACGGCGAGCCGATCGCGCAGTACATCGCGGTGGGTGGCTTTCTCGTTCCGAATAATCTCTCGGCCAATGCGCACGGCAACGGATATGCTGACCCGAATATTTACATATCCGCTGCCCTGGGCAGCGTGGGCACCGATGGCGGCGCTTACAACGTGCTCGAAGGCAATCATGCGCTGAATATGGCGGCGACTTATAGCCTGCGGCCTCGGATCGGCCGATTCATCACCTTGACCGGAGACTACCGTGATGCGGATATCGCAGCGGGACTCGCGCCCTCCGATCCGGCAAAGAGGGAGTGGCTGGCGCTTGAGGCCAATTACGGCAACGGGCTAATGCGCACGCTCGAACACCGGAAGCAGTTCAAATGGAACGCGATGCGTGTCTTCAATCCAGGCAACCACGAGATCGCGCTGCTCAGCATTGGCTATTGGGGGCACTCGCACGAGGGAAATCTGGTGCCGATCGGTTATGCCGTGCAAGTTAATGACACACTCGACCCGCGCCAGCAGGACCAAACGCACACGGGATTGCTGGCAGCCAATGACCGCTGGAAGACAGGGACCAGCGACGAGGCAGACTTTTCGGGCTATTTTCGCACCTACAATCTGGCACTGTTTTCAAATTTCGGCGAGGGGCTGATCCGGCAAAGCGAATTCCGTACCGTGGAGGGCGGTGAGGCGCGCGAGAGCCACACATTCAAACCCTGGATGGAAGGCATGGTGGGAGTTCTTTACAACGAAGACGATATCCGCAACGACGATCTGGACCATTACCTTTCACCGAATCCGCCCGCCTTTGGCGCATTCGTCCCCGTGCTCGGGAACAACGTCACCATCCGCGAGGTGGCTCCATATGCGGCCCTGCATGGAGACCTCGGCCAGCATATTCATCTCTACGGCGGTCTGCGAAATGACCAGATCGAGATGAAAAATGTCGACAAATTCCGGCCTCAGTTTTCCTTCGACGAGTGGGAAGGGTTCGAAAATCCTAAAGCTACAGCGACCTGGACTCCGGGAGCGGGACCGGCGCATTGGCTGCCTTCGGCTTCTTTCAGCCTCGGCCAGGCTTTCTTCACGGAAGACCCCCGCATCGAACTGGCCACTTCGGCAACCTCAACGGGCAACAAGGCGCTGGCAGATCCGTTCGAGCGCTCTCACGCCGAGCAACTGGTACTCGAAAAGCAGTTCTCGGGCACGGATATTCGCGTAACGGCGGGCCGGACGACGATGACGGCTACTTTGGCAAAAATCGATCCGGATAATGGCTCTGCGGAGGACTTGGGGCCGAGCACCTTGAAGTTCCTCACTGCCAGCGCGCGTCATCAATTCAGTTTTGGCACGCTGCAATCAGTCTTCTCCAAGGCCGATGCGCGCTTGGCGACCTTCAACGGCGTTCCCGGCACTGTGGTGCCGGAAGCGCCGCGCACGATCTTCGATGCTTTGACGGCTCTCGACCGATTGCCCTGGGGATTTCGTGGCCGCGGCGAGTATGAGTACGTTGGGCACAAATTCTTGGATGTAGGCAATCCCGAACACCCGTCGCAGTATGAGGCTATTCCCGTGGGCGAAACCCGACTGGCCGTGGTGCGTCCGTTCCTGAATGGACGGCTGGAGTTGGGAGCGGACAGCGAGATCGTACGCGGATACACAGGTCAAACCACCGAGACCATGGCGCCAGGTTGGAAACTAGGACAGGTTCCATATTGCGCACCAGGTTCGGGGCCGACTGGCGACTACAACGATTTCGACTGCGGCGCCAACGAGCAGGCCGTCGGCAT
>JASIJW010000270.1:0-2605 GCA_030050035.1 Acidobacteriaceae bacterium
GAAGGCACGATGGGTTCGCTCTTCGACGACAACCCCGACGAGCAGCCGCTGCCCTGCATCGTCATCATCATCGACGAGCTCGCCGACCTGATGATGCTCGACCGCGCCAACGTCGAGGAATCGATCACGCGCCTGGCGCAGATGGCACGCGCCGTGGGCATTCACCTCATCCTTGCCACACAGCGGCCGTCGGTCGACGTCATCACCGGCCTCATCAAGGCCAACGTCCCCACGCGCATCAGCTTTCGTCTGGCCACCAAGGTCGACTCGCGCACCATCATCGACACCAACGGCGCCGAAGCACTGCTGGGCCGCGGCGACATGCTCTTCCTGCCGCCGGGCACCAGCCGCCTCATGCGCCTGCACGCGCCCTATGTAAGTGAGAAAGAAACCGCCGCCATCGTCAACTTCTGGAAGGAGCAAGGCGCGGCCGAATACGTCGAAGGCTTCCTCGACTCACCCAAGGACGAGCGAGCGAGCATGGAAGGCGCCAGCACGGACGAGGACGAGAACGATCCCATGTTCGACGACGCCGTGCGCCTCGTCTTCGAGTTCGGCAAGGCATCCACGTCGCTCCTGCAGCGCCGCCTGCGCATCGGCTACGGCCGCGCAGCCCATCTCATCGACCTCATGGAGCGCGACGGCCTCGTAGGCCCCGCCGACGGCTCCCGACCCCGAGAGCTCCTCAAAGCCCCCGGCTGGCTGCACGAAATCCCAGCAGTGAATGAGTAAAGCCAATACACACGACCGGCTCATCCCATTTTCCGGTACTCAGCCGCATGCTATCTCAGGTGCCCGAAAGCGAGGCAGCTTGGGCACTCATCCTTTGTGGGAGAGCTCGCTCCGCTCCCTGGCGCCTGGGCAACCCGCCGATCCACCGTCGAGACAAGTATGACCACACCCAATAATTTTCAGGTTTTCCACTTGCGAGATATCGGATCGGGAACTGATACTTAATTCAAGTTCCTGAGGCCACTCAGACTTCAATTAACTGGGGCCCCCGTTTCGTTCCCGCACGATTTACCATGCGGCCTGCCATCCTGCCACGGTATTTAACTCCCCAACAAAAAAATGCTTGGATAGATTAACCACTGTGTCGAGGTGGCGCTTGTTAGCTATTGTCTGTTTGTTGCGCGGCTGTGCCTGGTTCCCATTCCTGTGCTGTTTCCACCCAAATCATCCGACGTTCACACAGGAGGAACCAAAATGGAATCTATCACTGCAGAATCTATCGCTGCATCTGACCTGAACATTCTCAATAAATCAGAATCCCAGTTGTCCCACGCTATTTTTACTGCGCAGCGGTCGTACAGTGCGCATTTGATGGGAGCCCAAAAGGTACTAGCGGCGGCGCCGGCTGGCGCACCACCCTCCACCGATCTCAACGATATTTTGAACAATGCAGTGCAGGCGCCAGGCACCACTTCGATTACAACCGTGCCGAATACGCCCGATACGATGATGTATCAACTATTGGGACAGGTGCAGACGCTGGATTCGTACATCTCGCTGCTGACGGCCTACTGCGTCTACAACGAGCATCCGGCCCCCTACGACATCTCCAAGCCGGCTGACGCCAGTGCCTTCACGCGCGCCATGGCCAAATGGCGTAACTACGTCACTACCGGCGGCAATGTCAAAGCATTGGCGGGATACCTTCCTGTATCCTCCATCGTCACTCAAAGCTACAGCAAAGAAGTAACCAGCCTCGATCTTCATCTCGAGTTTTTGTCCGAGTTGTTTGGTTCTTTCAGCTTCCCTGAAGCGACAATCAAGCAGTTGGACGGCATCCTGACCAAGGTCGTGGCCCAACTCGGCAATCTAAAGGTGTCGTTCGAATCGGAGAACGCCACGTTGGATCAATTCCTTACCTTCTATTACTTCTCTACGGTGGCGGGAACAGGTGGGAAGAATCAGCCGCCGGCCATGTATGTGGCGAAGGTGCGCACATTCTATCTGCAAATCAACCAGAAATCGTGGAAAGTTGCCGTTGGTAAATCATCGGTGGCTCGTTTCCAGTTCAACATGAACTATTTCGACATGGATACGACCATGAATTCCGGCTTGGTTGCCAGCGATATGTCGGCTATCAACTCTTCTATCCAGACATTGACCGGCCAGACCGCCGCGCAGCTTAACAAGCTGATGAATATGCAGGCAGTCAGGGCCGATCCGCAAAAGTAACGCAAAGCCACTGCGTTCCTTCCCACCCATGCTTCATGACGAATCCACTCATCGAGAGGGAGAGATACACCATGGCTTTGACAAAGACCAACACTGGGAATCCCATTCGTGGGATCATCATTCCCAATAATGCCCAACGAAGCGATTGCCAGGACGTGATCGCCCAACTTACCTTTGCCGACCTGGGCAGGGGAGCGGGGACGCTGCACACTTCTGGAAATGCACGGCTGGACCTGCAGGGCCATACGGGGAACGGTTCCGTAAATCTTCAGGTTCAGATCGGCGGAGGCACGACAGCAGCGGCACTCGTGGATCCAACAGTGTTGCAGATCGGGGACCCAATCAACCAACGCGGCGGGGCGAAAGGCGCGATTTCGGTGCTCAACCAGAGTCTGGACTCAGGCACAGTTTGGACCCTGAC
>JASIJW010000034.1:0-11067 GCA_030050035.1 Acidobacteriaceae bacterium
CGGGATTTTTCCCGTCCGGGCGACCCCTATGGGCAGCTCTGCAATCTTGGCAATATATTTGAGATGACCTGGATGTTGCTCGATGAAGCCACACGGCAGCGCGACACTGCCATGTTTCAACTGTGTGCCCAGCGGCTGAGACGGCACGCGCTCGTCGGCTGGGATCCGGTTTATGACGGAGTCTTTCATAATCTCCTCAGTGTCGACGAGAATCGCTATGCGCTGGACAAGTTGTTATGGGCGCAAAGTGAGTTGCTGGTCGACATGCTCTATATATATGACCGCACCTCAGCGCCCTGGGCGGCTGAGCTCTTCGGCCAAACTTACAAATATGTACGTGAGCGATTCCCGCTGAAGGCTCGCGGATCGCCAGTCTGGATGTACGCAACTGGCCGCAAGGCAACGTTCAAAGAGTTCGCCGCATTGCCCAAGCGCATCGAAAACTATCATCACCCGCGCCACCTGATTCATAACCTGCTGCGGCTGGAAGCGATGTGCAGTCGCCAGGAGCCACAACCGCGTGTGGGGCAGTGACGCACGAAGCTGAATTTTCAGGAAAGGGAAAATAAATTGCCGTTTCGCCTTATATGGATCCGATCTTGGCCGGGATTAAGGAGTCAAATCCGATCGATGGGTACCTTACTCCGATTCGAATCCGGATTGTTCCCAAGCCGATCTCCAGATCGCAGCTCGGCGAGTCACGGAGGTTCAAGTAAACGTATCATCCAAGCCATAGCAGGCCTGTTTGCTGGACTGTTGCTTGTGCCCGCAGCGGCTACCGCCGCGGGGCCAGCTGGCACGGCTCTCACCGCCTGGACGTACCGCGCCGATTGGACTGGCGGATTTTCCGGATGGATGAGTTTCCCGCTGGCGCAGGACGTAGGCTACGATCCGAGCCTTTACGTCGAGAATCAAGGCGATGTGGCTGTGCTGCGGCATAACTTTTTATCCCACGGTGAGCCGGAGCCGTGGTTCGGAATGATTCGTCCGCTGGAATTTTCTGCCGATGCTCACAGCAACATTACATTGCGCTACCGGCTGAAGCTCGAATGCCCGTTGACACACGCAGAACTATTGCTGGCCGCTGCGGATGGACGCCGTTACACGGCGGAGCTGCCGTCCGAGGCTGGCGAGCATACGATGACGATCAGCGGGGCGGCGTTGCACCTGAGTGGAAATACTCCGGTGCAGGCCATCGTGGTGCGCGGAAGTTTAGAGCATCCGCCGGTAAATTCGCAATCGGAGTGGATTCTCGAAGAGGTTGTGGTGCACGGGGAACGCGCGGCGCAGGTTTCGCTGGTGGCTCCTCAATTGGATGCAGCCGTCGACGGTCCATGGGTCGATGGCTCATGGGTTGCGCGCAAGCCTGTGTTTGCGGGTGAAGATCTGAAGATTGTCCGCGCCTCCGCGAATGCGCCGGGTCACATTTCTCTATATAACGGCGAAGGCGCGTTGGTGAGCGAGCGTACGATTGCTGCCGGCGATGTGTCTCTATCGTTGCCGGTTGATGCAAAGGCGCCTCCGGGGCTGTGGAAGGCAGAAATACGACAGGGAACCGCGTGGACGACCTTTCGGTTTCTTGTACTGGGTAAAATTCCGTCGCACCCGCGCCTGCTGCTTGCGCCATCGCGCATCGAGGAGCTGAGTCACGATCCTCGTTATGCCTCGTTGCGAACGCAGATTCACGAACGAGCGCAGGCCCTGGCGACAAAGATCACCTACAACAACTACGCGGGCACCAACATCGAGCTGATGCCATCCGGTCTGGGCATCGAGCCCGCTACGGCTGGGCAGTTGGGTCCATATATAGAGCTGGTCGAAAACTATGCCAACGCGGTGGCATATAACGCTCTCGATTATCGGCTGAGCGGCGACAAGAGTGCTCTCTCCGCTTCCCGCAAGGCTCTGGCCACCATGGCAGCGTGGGAAACCTGGGTGCCACCGCGGTTTCAGTCGCATGGCCTCTACACTTATTACGAAGTGGGTGTGATCACGCAGAGAGCGGCCTTGGGATACGACCTCATCGCGGATGAGCTAACAACGCAGGAGAAAGAAAACGCCGCTGATGCCTTTTGGAAGCAGGCGATTAACCCTGCGATCGAAGAGTACTTCAGCTACAACCGCGACCCTATTGCAGCCAGTAACTGGATGGCCAATTCCGTGGGTGGCGCTATTGCGGCGATTGTTGCAACTGCCGGAGACACGCCGGCGTGGAGCGAGCGTGAGGCGCCGGCTCTCGCCAAGCTTCAATTCGCTTACGAAGAGTTGCTGAAAGGCCTGTTCCCGGGCGATGGCAGCGAAGCGGAGCCATATGGCTATGAGAATTTTGCAATGCAAGGAATTTCGTGGGCGATCAGTTCGCTTCACGCTCTCGAAATTCATCCATCTGGCGCTAAGCGTATGATGCAGGGCTTTTGGTGGCCGTACTATGTAACCGCCGGACCGGCCATGCAACTCGACACCGGCGACTTCAATGGCCATCTCACCGGGTTACCCGGCTTCGCGTGGGGAGCTGAATTTTCCGGGATTCCCGAGTTGCGCGCATTCTATGATGCAGGCACGCATCTTGATCTTTCTCAAAGCGCCGGCGCGGAACAGAACGGGCACTTGCTCGAAGAGGCACTTGGCGCGATTGATCTGGTGTGCTGTTCGGGACCTGCTCCAGCGTTTGCTCTTCCTCCGCCTTCCCGCGTATTTCCCCTGCGTGGCAGCGCCGCTTTGCGCAGCGGATGGGATCACGATGCGACGGTAATTTCGCTGCGGGCTGGACCGTGGTTTAATCATGAACATCATGACGAAGGCAGCTTTCAGGTCTCGGCCTTCGGGAATGAGCTAATCAGTGAGGCCGGCTACGCCAGCTACTATACAGACCCTCATTATTCGGACTACTTCACGCAGGCCGCAGGTCACAACACGCTGCTGATTGATGGCAATCCCTTTAGCCAGATGGCTTTTGCACCCCGCTATTGGGCTGCGTTCGAGCATCCTCACTTCACCGCGCAGATGCTCGCGACGGACTTCGACTTTCTCGCGGCGGACCTCACATCCGCCTATGATGGCAAGCTGGAAAGCTATGAACGGCAATTCTTCTTTCTGAAGCCGGACATTCTGATCGTGCACGACGAAGTGCGTGCCCCTGAAAAGCATGTTTTTACATGGCTGCTGCACGCGCCGCCAGATTCCAAGCTGACGCATGAGGGGGCGATCGCATCCATCCAGACCGAGGCTGCACATGCCGATCTGGTGGCAGCAAGCAGCAATGCAGCGTGGAGTTTGGCAACGACACCCATTCAGGTAACGCTCTTCACCAATCTGGATCGTCAGCACGTTGAACCACGAAATGAATTCACGCTGACCTCACCTTCCACGACAAAAACGGAATTTCTCGTCGGCATGAAGTTCGCTGCTGGTCCGGCGGGCAGTACGCCGGACTTGCAGTCCTGGTCGGAAAAGGCCGGAGAGGGTTTTCGTGCTGCGGCCTCAGCCAGCGAGGAGGCGAGCATCGTTTTTCGGACCGGTGCAGGGGACCTTATGCTCGACGCTCTCGCCACCGATGGTTCTGTACTGGCGCAAAAAGGAAAGAACGCCAGCGAATGGATGGCGGTGGGCGCGCGATCGGTGAAGGAAGATGGCAGAACGATCTTCCGTTTCGCGACGCCGACCGATATAGCATGGGAGCGTGCGAACGACGCCACGAAACTTACCATCTGGAGCAGCGGCAGTGGCGCACTGAATCTCTTTTGTTCAGAAGCGCCCACCTCCGTGATAGTCGATGGGCAACCGTCACAGGTTTCTTATCAGGACAAGATGTTGAAGGTGATGCTTCTTACCCCAGGAGAACACCATGTCCTCATTCGGTGACCGGCAGGATGTGCGCCGGCGGCTGCGTGATGAGTTCCTGCAAGTACCCAGTCAACGTGACAGATTCAACGTGAGCCTGTTGCCGTAAGAATGGGAAACAGTCCATAAAGAGGCTTGGAAAGAGATATGGAGGATTGAGGAAGGTATGGATCAGCTTCGCATAGGAATTATCGGGCTTGGGAAAATGGCGCGTCTCTGCCTACGGGTATATTCGGAGAGCCACCTTACTCGAGTCACAGCCGTAAATGCGCGGCGACAGGAAGTCGTAGACGAAGTCTCGGCGCAATTTGGCGTGCCGGGCTACTCTGACTACCGTAAGATGCTAGAGCGGGATGACATTGATGCGGTTGTGGTCGCGACGCCGGATAATTATCACTTTGAATTTGCAAAGGCTGTGCTGGAATCCGGCCGGCATTTGCTTGTTGAAAAGCCCTTCACCACAAGCGTAGCCGAAGCTGACACGCTGTTGAGGCTGGCCCACAAAATGGGCCGCAAGATCCAGGTAACTTTCAATCATCGTTGGCTATCGGCCTATCAACAGGCGCATGACACAATCGCGTCGGGTGGAATTGGCAAGGCCATGACCGGTTACGCCCGTAAGAGCGATACGATTATTGTCTCCACGAAGAATATTCGCTGGGCAGGCGAGACGACCTGCGCGTGGCTGCTGTCTTCTCACGACATTGACCTGGTGCGATGGTTTATGGGCAGCGAGCCTGTCGAGGCCCGCGCCTGGGGCCGTAAGGAGGTGCTGGTTGCGCGAGGTATTCCGACCTACGATGTCATCCAGGCGCAGGTGCTGTTCGCGAACGGAGCGTTCGTTACGTTTGAATCGGGATGGATTTATCCCAACACCTTCCCCACCACCGTCGACTCATATATTCAGTTGATTGGATCGGCTGGCCATGTGTTGCTGGACCGAAAGCGAGAGTCGCTTGAGATCAGCACGGAAGCGGCGTTCACGTATCCCAAGGGCTTTCTTACACAGGAAATTTTTGGACGGATACGTGGAGCTTTTCCTTTTTGTCTAGAGGACTTTGCGCGCTCCATTCTCGAGGATACGACGCCGAAGGTGACGGGCTTCGATGGACGCCAGGTGACAGCGGCACTGGAAGCCATTCACCAATCGCTGGAGCGCGGCGGCGAGAATGTTAGAGTCGCACAGCCGGACGAAGACATCCTCAGCTGGTTGAAGGCGTAGCCGGTTCCGCCCGCAAATTCTCAGCGTCAGCCGCTCAAACTCTTACCACTATGCGGCGGTCGGTGTGCAACGTACGCATGCGATAACCGGCTAGTGCGATCAGCGCCGCACCCACGGCGAGGTCGGTAAGGCGTGCGGTAAGCGATGATGCAATGACTCCTGCGATACCCAGCAGCACGCCGACGGCGATTGTTGAGAGAGCAATCACTCTTACCTGTTCACGATGCTGATCCATTGCCGGCGTCGTGGATGCAGGCCGTTCCGCGTGTTCAAAAATCTGGCTGTATTTCTTCTGCTGACTCTCGGCGGTTCCGAAGATCATAGTTCCGATGCACATGCCGCCAATGGTGACAGCAGTGTTGATAAGCACGGATGCTCCATCGAAATTGGCTGCAAGCCAAGACCAGTGCCCATGCGGCAAATACCATGCGCGCAGGCCCAGTAGCGACAGGCCGACCGCCAGGCCCAGAAAATAGCCGGTAGTGACTCCCTGCCAGTTGAGACGCCGGGAGATTAGGGCGCCCATCAGGGGAACAAAGGATGGTGCAATGAAAGCGCTGGCTATCAACACCATTAGATGGAACAGCGCCTGATCGCCTCCTTGCGAAATATACAGGCCGATGCCCAGCGAGATTCCGCCAATCAGGAGCGTGATAAGCCGGCCGACGTTTAGCAGCTTACGCGGCGAGGCATCAGGGTTGAAGATGCGCTGGTAGACGTCCGTGGTGAGCACGCTGGCGATGGAGCTGAGGTCGGCGCTGACTGTTGCCATCGTGGCGGAAAGCATCGCGGCAATCACAATGCCCACCATACCGGCGGGAAGTAGCTTGATAACAAGCAGCACGTAAACGTCGGCGGTGCGATGCTGCGCGATGAGGTCGGGAAGGAACGTCCGCGCGAGAATGGCCGGTAAGATCATCAGCGGCCCGCCGATGAGATACAGGAATGCGGAAAAGTAAGAAGCCTTGGCTGCCTGGCGTTCATCCTTGACTGAATAGAACTTCTGGGCGAGCGACCACGAGCCGTTCAGGGTGATCGTCAGCATTACACCCCAGCCGAGAAGGTAAATCCAGTTATACGGGCCGTTGGTCGCGTGGAAGAAGCCCGTGGGCAGCACGCGAACCGCATGGCGCAGGCCGCCGGCTCGCCAAATCGCAAGAGGAACCAGCAGCGTAAGGGCCATCATCTTCATCAGGAACTGGATGTAGTCGGTGACAATGAGCGCCCATAGGCCTCCCAGAAACGTGTACACAACCGTGATGACGCCGCAGGTGATGACCGCCCAGGTGGTTGGTATGCCCAGACCGACCGCAATGAAGATGCTGGTGGCGAACAGCTTGAGGCCGTCTTCGGCTACTTTCATGGGAATGCCGGCCCAGGCAAGAAGCTGGCGGACAAAAGGGTTGAAGCGGCGTTCGAGAAACTCGACCGGCGTCACCACGTGGGCCCTGCGCCATTGACGGGCGAAGATCAGGCCGCCGACAATGCCGCTCGGCACGGCCATCCAGATGAGGCTTACCGCCGTCCAGCCATAGGTGTAGCCGATTTGAGAGTAGGAGACAAACGCTAAGGCGCTGGCGCTCGACATGTAGTGTGAGACCGCTGCGAGCCACCAGGGAATCTGATGTCCTCCGGCGAAGTAATCTTCGGCGGAGCGCATGCGCTTGCGGTAGTAAAGACCAACCAGGAGAACCAGCGCCAGGTATCCCCCGATTACCACCAAATCAGAAGCCGTGAGCGGAAGCTGATTCGCGTTCATCTCTTCTATGCCATCATGCCAGCTACGGCCTCGGCGCGCCCTGTTCGTCCGTCGCCGAGCGCTCGTACTCTGGCCTTAACGCTATCGCGAACTGGCCTTAGGCACAACCCGCGGCGCTCGACCGCTGGGGTGATCTGGCAGAAACTGTCGAGGCGGATGAAGCCGGGTTGCGGAGGCTGGGCCGCAAACCCGGCCGTGTTTAGAAGGTGTAACGCAGCGAACCCTGGATCACGCGGCTGCCTTCGCCAGTAGTCACGTCTCCGAAATTCGCCACGGCGGTTCCGCCATACTGTGTGGTGCCTGTGGTGGCAACAACTGGAGCCGCCACCCCACCGATTGACGTGCCACCGCCATCCCAATTTGTATGATTGAACGCGTCGAGAAAGGTAACCCTGAAGATCAGGCCCTGATTCTCCCGAATGGCAAACGTCTTCAGGACGCTCATGTCGTAGTTCCAATATCCAGGTCCGAAGTATCCGTTGCGAGGCGAGTCACCCCATTGTCCCGGAGCCGGCGTCACAAACGCAGCCGGGTTGAGCCACGTACCCGTGATCGAGTGACTGTGGTTGCGGATGTACGGATTCACACCGGGCACCGTATTTGCGCGACCTGCGATCCAGCCCGGATACGTAGACGGAGCGGTAAATGTGACAGAGAACGCGGGACCTGTTTCGTACGTCGTGATGCCGGAGAAGGTCCAGTCGCCCAAGGCTTCGCTCAGCACGCCATGGCTGAGGTACTTGCGGTCGTGTCCAAAGGGTAGATCATACGCGTAGTTCGCAACGAAAGTGTGCCGCGCGAGGTATGGGCAATTGCCGTAATCGAGACGCGGTTCGGTCACGATCTGCGGTCCCGCTCCGGTGGGAGGAGCGATGTCACGGCAGTTGGTCCATTCATACTGGCCCTGCGCCATAAAGCCCTGGGAGAATTGGTGAAGAGCCTCGAGCTGCAGTTGATCGGTATTGGAGAAATTCTCGTTATTGGTGGTGTCGATGACGCCCCACGGCTGATATGGACGCTCGTTTTGCAATGGTTGCGTGGGCTGCTGCACTACCGGGACGTTGGTGTTGTACAGAGTCACAGGCAGGTCGACTGTGCGATTGCCTACATAGCTGGCGCGCGCCTTCCACTGATCCCGGAATTGGTGCTCGAGTGTCACGTTGAACTGCTGAATACGGGCGTTGTCAAAGTTTCTGTTCATTGCGTAGACAGTGGGATGAGCAGACGGCGCTGCTGCTGTACCGGATGGAAACGGCGCATTGAACGTAATGTCCGGCAAGTAGGTCGAGGTTGGTTTGGAGGGCTTGCCGGTGTTGTACGTGACGCTGCCACCCCACGGTGGGTTCAGAATATTGTCATTGAAGCCGATGTAACCGGCATTGAAGTTGTAGTAGATGCCGTAACCGCCGCGCAGCACCGTATCGGTGCTACCCAGGATTCGCCAGGCAAATCCGAGCCGGGGACCAAAATTGTCCCGCTCAGGAGAGTAGAACGTCTCGGGTAGCCCTAACGCTCCAGTTGTGGTAAAGGCATAGCTGGGCAACGAAGTTGCGGGGGAATTGGCAGGCAATGTCGGCGTTGTAGAGTTCTCCGGCAGCACTAATGCATTGTCAGTGAAACTGAAGTAGCTACCGAGATTGCCCCTGCTGTCCCAAGGCGACTGATAGACGTAGCGCAAACCGTAGTTGAAAGTCAGGCTCGGCAATACCTGCCACACATCCTGCCCGTACAACTCCCAGTCGCGGCTATAGGTGTCCTGGGTCGGGGTCGCTTTGCCGGTGGTGGCGCTGACTGCATCGCCCAGCATGAAATCGGCGACGGTATTGCCAACGGATGTGGGTTGTCCCGGCCAACCTCCGTTTCCGGTCCATGTACCGTTGAAAGTGTAGGTTCCCAGAGGACCATAGCCGCCGCTTGGGACATAGATCTTGAAGCCTGTTTCATCGATGCCGGCCTGCAGAGTGTGGCGGCCGATTACGTGCGTAAAGTCATCGGTAATTTCAATGTCATATTCCCGCGTGTAGTTGTTCAGCCCGATATCTCCAATGGCCGTGTAGCCTGTGGTGGTCATCGTGGGCAGGCCGCGGTTGTTGCTTGGGGTCAGTTGCGAGAGGAGCGAATAGGGGTCGAAGGAAGCATTCTGCCCGCTGCGGATGCTCTCGTGATCGAACCAGGCGCCGCGCAGCGAGTTGACCGTTCTCGGACCGAACGTATGTGTCTCCGTTCCGCTCAGGGTGTATGTCTTGTAGCCGTAGTTCTGGCCGTTGCCAAAGCTCGCCGGCGTGCCGAGCGGATCGAACCAGGGGAAGCCCACCGAATGCGAGTAGACACCGAATAGAGAGTCACGACTGGACAGATGGTCGTCGAGGCGAAGGTCCCATTTCCCAACGTCGAAGATCTGGCTCAATGAGGTCGTGTAATTGTATTGCTCGGCTACGCCATCCGGCGCCTTGGTGCCCTGCGGCAGGCCCAGCGAACTGGTATTGGTCGGATTCGGTAGAAAGGCAAGCAGCGTCTGGGCCTGCGACGTGATCATCGTGGAAGGAATTACGTTGTACGCGAAAGGCTGGCCGGTTTGCGGATTGTAGAGTTGTACGCCGCCGGTCGCATTGCAGGCGCCGCTCCCGTTATAGGTCGCGCACAAGGTGCCAAAGTTACCTTGCTTCTCGGCTGCAGTCGGCAGATTGTCCTGTACCGAAACGGGGACGGCCTGGCGAAGCCCGTCATAATCGAAAAAGAAGAACGCTTTGTTGTGCAAAATGGGACCGCCGATGTCCCCGCCGAACTCATTGCGATGAAAAGGCGGGCGCAGGACGCCGTTCGCATTGTTGACAAATGTATTGGCATTCAACGACGTGTTCTCAAGGTATTCGTAGGCCTCGCCGTGAAAGCGATTTGTGCCGGCCTTGGTCACCATCTGCACGTTGACGATACGGCTGTAGCGTGCATCCATGCCGATGCCGCCAATCTGGACTTCCTGCAGCGAGCTCAATGAGGGTAGATTGACACCGCCCAAACCAAACGAGTAGGAACCGCCGCCGTTGCCGGGGTCGTTGACGCTCACGCCATTCAGGGTGAAATTATCGGCGCCCCAGTGTGTGCTGCCGGCGATCTGCGGGGCCGAATTGAATGTAGCGCGTCCCACCCCGGCCGCCAGGATCAGAAAGCTGTCGATATCCTGCACGGTTGTCGGCAAGGTCTTCAGTTGCGTGGTCGTAATTGGGGTCGCGATGACGCCATTTTCGGTGTCGATGATCGGCGCCTCAGAGGACACCTGCACGCTCTCTGTGGCGGCGCCGACCTGGAGTTTCATGTCGCTGCGCAGCGTCTGCTGGGCAAGCAGTTGAAGCCCGGTCGAAGTCTCCTGCCGAAAACCATTCTTCTCCGCCGTCACCGAATAAACGCCCGGGTCGAGTTCAGGCACCGTATAGTTGCCTGAACCGTCGGTCACAGTGTGCACCTTCACGCCGGTCTGCTGGTTGGTAATCGTAACGTTCACATCCGGAACGGCGGCTCCGGTGGTGTCGCTTACCCTGCCCGTAATGGAGCTGCGTACCTCCTGCCCGAATGCCATTCCCAAGGTGGCTAGCAGCATTAATAGAAGAGAGAGACGACAGATCTGGGACAGCCTCACGCAAAGAAGCGAACAACACATATTTGAACCTCCGATTGGGAAATGTCTTTGGCACTTCCGGAGAGCTGTGTTCTATTAGTAAAACACACAGTCAGTAAGCTGACTATTCCGGCAAACGTAACATTTCCAAAAATCCCCGTCAAGCAAATTTTTCAGAGGGGGATATCCTGCCACGGCTTAGCTGTTGATCCGGGAAGCGTTTGCAACGTGTCTATCAGATCAATGGTGCTAACGGCGCCGTGAGATACAGCAGTCCGACCGGAATTTGCCGGGCACTCCAGCGAGCGCGCGCTTTGTGGGGAGAAGTTTACTGACTACAGCGCTGCGGGCGTTGGCGGTGATGGCCGATTCGATCGGCGAGAAGTCAAATGCCGAGCAGTGGCGGCAGGCCGCGGATCGCATGCAGGCGGGCATCACCTCGGATTACATCGTCAACGATCCGAAATATGGGCGCGTGTGGACGCTTGATTACTCCAACTGGACGGAAAAGAGCGCGGTGCTGGGTCCGCTGATTCTCCAGGCCGACAGCGAGGGGTTTGCGCCGGAGGACAGCTAGCCGAGCGGCGTGCGGTGAATCAAGCGGCGTACCAGCGGATTCTCGACACGTATAAG
>JASIJW010000271.1:0-13305 GCA_030050035.1 Acidobacteriaceae bacterium
CTGACCGTGATCGTCGATGCCGGAAGCCTTTGTAGCTCGAGCGGTCTATCACCATTACAAGCGCTCGCGCAATCAGGAACCGGCCTGGGCCGGGGATGAACCTGTCTAATGAACAAACCATGCGTTGGTTCTAAGGCTGGGGCTTTCGCCAATTAAGTATCGCTGACCCTTTCAAGACCAAGTTCGCCGTTGATCCAATGGGACGCTATCGTTTCGATGTCGTAGCGGCCACCACCAATCTGTTTACTCTCACTTGGAGGAAGGTACATCATGAGTACACTTGCACTGTCGCAACCTATCGATGTCCAACAAGGTGTTGATACAATTCCGCAGACGGTCGACAAGATCATCGACGACCTCATTGCGTCGGTGCCGGAGGCTGAAGCCCTTACTCCGGAGCAGAGGCGCGGGATCATCGCCCGTTATTCCGCAGTACTCGAAGGAAACTTCATTTACTGGATGACGGCTACCCTTCTCGCGGTACAGTCCGAAGATGCCAAGCCGATCCTGCTCGAAAACCTGCACGAGGAAGTTCGCGATGCGCATCCCGCCATGCTGCGCAGGTTCGCTATCGCGGCGCATTCATTCCCGACGGATCGCGACGCACTGGCGGTTCATGAGGACCTGACGAACATGCGGCTGTTCTTGGGACGTCTTTCTGCGGTTCAGTCCCTGGTCACCATGGCCTTCTTTGAGGGCTTCATCCAGAAGTTCATGTCCTACCTGGGGAGCTTGGCCGCAGCACAGGGCTCCACGGAAATGGAATACACGGATGTCCACGGCGTGTGCGACATTGCCCATACTGCAGGCCTCTTTCAGGCTCTTGCGGCGGAGACGGCTGTGAATCCGCTAGAACCTGGCAAGGATCTCTACGAAGGCGTTAATCTGCTGCGCCGGCTGATGGAAAGCGTCATTTTCAACCAGCCGGTTCCGCACGCGGTCTGACCTTCATCATGCGAACCTTTGAACCGCGGCAGAACTCGATGCAAGGGAAAGCAAGCGAGCAGGCGGGGTACTTCCGGGTGCCAGGGGCTGAACTTTACACAGTGGTGCACGAAGTCTCCCACCCGGTCGCCCGCGTCCTGCTGGTTGGGCCGCTGGCGCACGAGCGTCATGTCTCCTACCATCCCTGGGTGAGGTGGGCTCGTTATCTTGCGGAACGCCACATTGAGGTCCTCCGCTTTGACTATCGGGGGGTGGGCGAAAGCTCGGGAAGCTTCGAAATGCTGAGCTTTGAGAACTGGGCAAGCGATCTTCGTCTTCTCGCGGACTGGTTTGCCGGCTGCTCACCGCGTGTCCCGCTCATGCTCCATGGGCTGGAGATCGGCGGCATTCTTGCTGGCCAATGCTTCTGCGACGGCATGGGCGATGCATTGTTGCTCTGGTCTGCACCCCAAAATGCGAATGAGGTGCTCCGGTCCAGTCTGCTTCACTGGGCCGGGCTGGAACAGATCTGCGAGTCCTCGCGGAATCGCAAGACCGCCGCTCAGTATATCCGGCAGATGGAGAGCGGCGACTCCGTTGAAGTCGATGGCTACCTCTGGTCGGCCCGGCTGTGGCGGGATTCGTTCCAGTTCAGCCTTCCCGAGGTAATAAGGTCGGATGCCGCGGCGCAGACGCTCGGCAGGCCTGTCGCACTTGTCAAACTCGGCAGAGAGGCTGCGCCTCTGGTGCGCCCGCATCTGCTCTACAGCGAAGTCAAAGATCTGAGCTGGCTGTACGCGGAGAACTTGGCGTGGGCGGCGCGTGCTCTGGCAATTCCTGTGAGCGACCATGCACACCAGAACTGATTCTCGGGAACTGTTTTTATTGGGTTACGCGGATTCCGCTGTCCGGGGCACCTATCACCGGCCTCGCGGGAGCCATTCCGCGCCGCATGGTGATCCCGACCGCGGTCGTGTTGGGATTGTTTTCCTGAATTCGCTCTCGGCTACCAGAGCAGCCAATGGCGATGGTGCGGTTTATCTTGCGGACGCGTTTGCGGAACTCGGTTACCCGGCCTTCCGCATCGATCTGCCCGGCTTTGGCGACTCCGCCGGCGATCCCCCGGAGAACCTCACTAACTTCATCAACCGCGGAAGCTATGCTCCAGCTGCCGCATCGGCCATCCGCGAGCTGATGGGGCAGTTTGGTTTGTCGGGAGTCATCATTGAGGGACACTGTGCCGGCGCCGTCTCTGCCATCTATACCGCGGCCATCAGCCAGGAATGTCGCGGACTTATTCTGCTCGGCCCGTATTTTCATCTGCCTCCGCCCCCGCAGAAGAAAATCCGTAACTACATGAGCACATGGGCCGTGAAAAGCCGCACCGGCGATCTGCTCAGCCGTACCTTTGACGCCCTTAAGGCGATTCGCCTCCGGCTTCGCAGAGGTCGAATTCCCGAAAATACGAACCATTCTCTCCTTCGCTGCTGGAAGAAAGTCGGCTCATCCGGGCTCCCGGTTTTGATCGTGGTTGGTCCCGCGCGCAGATCTTCCGGAACAAAACCGAGACTGGGCGAATTCGACTTCCTGGGTTATTCGGTGCAATTGGCCGGACGGCAGAGCCGGGTCGATGTTCGCGTGGCGGAGGGCGCTGATCATTCCTTTGCAAACCGGCTGGGCCGTACCCAGGTTCGGCAATTTGCCGCGGACTGGCTGGGAACCTCCTTTCCTCAAGCGGCGGCCCGGGAATTTCCGAGCGCACCTCTAGCCGCGGAAGCCGAGACGATCCGACCAACGGCGGAAAGCTGAAGATACAAATCTCCGAAAGAGGATGGACAAGCAATCGATATGAACGTTCGAACGCAAATTGCCGCTGAATTCAACCGGGTCGCTTGCGAAAGCGGCAAGCAGCTCGCGCCATTAACCGATGATCTCGAACTGCTGGATTCCGGCCTGGATTCCCTATGTTTCGCCGTGGTCGTGGTCCGACTAGAACAGACACTCGGTGTTGATCCCTTTAGTTCCTCGGAAGACGCTCTCTTCCCTTCAACCTTTGGCGAATTCGTGAACTTCTATGAGAATGCTTCCCGGTAAAGTACTTTCCCTCTGGAGTGCCGCGCACGAGCACGGCGACCTCTCCGGTTGTTTTGTTGCCGGCGCCTCGGCTCGGCTGTCGCTTGGCGAAATAGTCAACGGATCCATTCTCGACGGCCGCGGCGAAGAGCTGCGCGGCCGCTCGGTGCTGATCGCGACCAGAGATCAGTTCGCTGCGGCGATGGCGCTTATCGAGCTCGACGGCATCGCTCGGCGGATCGTGCTCTACCCCCAGGATCTGCCCTTCGAACTGCTTCCCGCAGTCATTGAAAAGGCTACTGTCGATGCGGTGGTCTCTGATCGCGGCAGCATAGGCCCGCAGATTCCGCACGTTCGGTACTTTCTTCCTTATGCTCGCGAGATCGTCCCGCAGCAGTGTGATCGCAGTGTTCAGATAGAGACCGAATGGATCCTGCTCACCTCCGGCACCCTCGGCGTCCCCAAGCTGGTTCTCCACACGCTCGCCAGTCTCACCGGAGCCATCGACCGCGCCCGTCCCGCTGCACCGAACGTCGTCTGGAGCACTTTCTACGACATTCGACGCTACGGTGGTCTGCAGATCTTCCTCCGCGCCATGCTCACCGGAAGCTCGCTGGTCCTGTCGAGCGCGTCAGAATCTGCAGCCGCGTTCCTCATCCGGGCTGGCGAGCTGGGCGTCACCCATATTTCCGGCACGCCGTCGCACTGGCGTCGCGCCCTCATGAGTTCGTCGGCGCAGCAGATCGCGCCGCGTTACGTCCGGCTCTCAGGCGAGATTGCAGACGACGCAGTGCTCGCGCAACTGCGCTCCAATTACCCGAACGCGAAGATCGTGCATGCCTTTGCCTCTACGGAGGCAGGCGTCGCATTCGAAGTGAAGGATGGACAGGCAGGCTTTCCGGTCGGCCTGCTCAAAAGCACACCGGGAGTGGAGATGAAAATCGAGCATCAAACCCTCCACATCCGTTCTGCGCGCACTGCCGCCTGCTACATGGGCGATCTTTCCCCCGCGCTGAAGAGCGCGGATGGCTTTGTCGACACCGGCGATCTCATCGAGCAGAAGGACGGCCGCTGCTATTTCGTCGGCCGCCGCGATGGCCTGATCAATGTCGGCGGCCTCAAAGTGCATCCGGAGGAGGTCGAGGCGGTGATCAATCGCCATCCGGATGTCTCCATGTCCCTTGTGAAAACGAAGAAGAATCCGGTCACCGGATCGGTGGTCGTGGCAGACGTCGTTCTTCGCGCCGATTCACCGTCAGCAGTTCGCGATCCGCGCGCCATTCGCAACGACATTCTGCTTTCGTGCCGCAGATCGCTTTCAGCCTACAAAATCCCTGCTACCATCAACTTCGTGCTAGACCTGGCCGTCGCGGAGTCCGGCAAAATGCAGCGCAGTCATGCCTAACATTCTCGTTACGGGTGGCAGCCGCGGCCTCGGCCTGGGCATTGCCCGCAGGCTGGCGGCAGCCGGGCATAGCGTGATTGCCCTCGCTCGCAAGCCCAGTGAGGAACTGACGGACGCCATCGTCGCAGCAGACGCCGCGAAAGCGGGCTCTCTCCGCTTCATCCCTTTCGACCTGGGTGATCTCGAAGCCATTCCGAAACTGGTCCGCTCCCTGCGTAAGGACTTTGGCCCCATCCACGGACTCGTCAATAACGCAGGCATCAGTTTCGAGGCGGCGCTGGCCGTGATGCCCACATCGCAGATCAACCAGCTTGTGCGCATCAACACCGTGTCTCCCATCGTGCTCACCAAACATGTGGTTCGCTCCATGATGGCCGACGGCGGCGGTCGCATCGTCAACATCTCCTCGGTAACCGCGTTCACCGGGTTCAGCGGGCTATCCGTCTACAGCGCCACGAAAGCTTCGTTGCTGGGATTTTCGCGCTCTCTGGCGCGGGAAACGGGACGCATGGGGATCACCATCAATTGCGTCGCTCCAGGCTTCGTGGAAACCGACATGACCAGCGGCCTCAGCGACGAGCGGCGCGAGCAGATTGTGCGGCGCAGCGCTCTGCGCCGCTTTGCTGGCGTCGACGACGTGGCAGATGCAGTGGAATTTCTTGTCAGCGATAGGGCAAAAAACATCACCGGAACGGTGCTGACTGTCGATGCCGGAGGCACAGCTTGAGCCTGACCGCAACCATTCCCTCTACCCGCGAATCCTCTGCAGCCAAAGACTGGCTGCGCGCTCTGCAGCTCACCACCCCGATTCCCGAGAACCCGCGACGACTTCTCGGCACCGCCATTGCGGAAATCGCTCGGTGGGCCGGCGATGCCCCGGCGCTCTTGTCCGACGAGGAGAGCTTCACCTATGAGCAGCTGATCCGCAGATCGAATCAATACGCTCGCTGGTCGCTGCGCCAGAACCTCCGCAAGGGAGATGTTGTTGCCCTGCTCATGGTCAACCGGCCGGAATACTTCGCGTTCTGGCTCGGGCTCACCAGTGTTGGCTGTGTGGTGGCCCTGCTCAACACGAATCTTGTTGGAGAGTCGCTCGCGCACTGCATCAGTGTCGTGAAGCCGCGCCATCTCATCGTGGATGCTGAGTTGGCCGATACCCTCTACTCAGCTTTGACCGGACTCGAATCGACGCCTGTCCTTTGGATCCATGGCACAGACGATGCCCGCTTCCTCCGTTTGGATCACGAAGTGCTGCAGGAGTCCGGGGAGCTTCTCGCGCCTGTCGAGCAGCCGCCGGTCACCATTGAAGACCGCGCGCTCTACATCTTCACTTCCGGCACCACCGGGATGCCGAAAGCCGCGTCGCTGAGTCATGCGCGCATTCTGCAATGGACGTATTGGTTCGCCGGGCTGATGAATGTCGGCCCCTCCGATCGACTCTACTGCTACCTGCCGATGTATCACGGCATCGGCGGCGTACTGGTCCCGGGTATGGCGCTGGTTGCAGGTAGCAGCGTCGTCATCCGCAAAAGCTTTTCGGCGACCCGCTTTTGGAGCGATATCGTTCGCTGGGACTGCACCGTCTTCCAGTACATCGGGGAGATCTGCCGCTACTTGCTCCACGCCGGCGATCCAGCAGATGTGCCCAGCCATCGTATTCGCCTGGCATGCGGCAACGGCCTGCAATCTGATGTCTGGGAGAAGTTCGCCGAGCGCTTCCGCATTCCCCGCATCCTTGAGTTCTATGCCTCCACCGAGGGTGGTGTTTCTCTCTTCAATGTCGAGGGCGAGCAAGGCGCAATCGGCCGGGTACCTCCCTATTTGCGCCATCGGTTTTCGCCAGCTCTGATTCGCCTCGAGTCGCACGGTACCGAACCGCTGCGCGACGAGAACGGCTTCTGTCTGCGTTCTGGCCCGAACGAACCCGGCGAGGCTCTCGGCAAGCTCGTCAGCGACCCGCAGGGCATTGGCAGCCACTTCGAGGGATACACCGATCCTGCGGCTTCCGAGCGGAAGATCCTCCGCAATGTCTTCGCTCCGCAGGATGCTTGGATTCGTACCGGGGATCTGATGCGCCAGGACGAGCGCGGTTTTTTCTACTTTGTCGACCGAATTGGCGACACCTATCGGTGGAAGGGCGAAAACGTCGCCACCACCGAAGTGTCCGCCGCCGTCTGCGAGTTCCCTGGCGTCCGGCATGCCGCTGTTTACGGTGTCCGAGTTCCAGGGCTGGAGGGCCGCGCCGGCATGGCCGCGATGGTCATGGATCGCCCCCTCGACCTCCTCGCGTTTCGCGCGCACCTGAGCAGCCGCCTCCCCTCGTACGCGCGTCCTGTATTCCTCCGGATTAGCGAAAGCCTCGAGGTCACAGGCACCTTCAAGTACTCGAAATCAGAGCTCGCGCGCGAGGGCTTCAATCCCATGTCCACCTCGGATGTCATCTGCTTCGACGATCCGGAACTGGGATCGTTTCGGCGCCTGGACAAGGCATTGTACGACCGCATTCAGCGAGGAGAGTTTCGGCTGTAAACCGGGCCTTCCGTACGATGCCGCACAGACTGCGCACCTTCTGCTGTCTGTGATTCTGTTGTCCGGAATCTCTGTAGCAAAGTCCACAAGATGCTCGAAAAACAGAACGCCCATGGTTATTAACGAAATCCGAAGCGAATTCGCGAAGTTACAGCGCCGTATTCGGGGTGGTCCGATTTATCCCCATGTTACGCGGGAAGAGATTCGTGGCCATCTCCTCTCGCACTACGACTTCAGCACGCCGCTCGATATCGAGGATGTTGTCGCTGACGTTGAGGAGATGCTGCGCTCCTGGCAGGTGCAGGTCACGCATCCCCACTACCTCGGCCTCTTCAATCCTGGTGTCACCCTCGCCTCAGTGGTCGCGGACACGCTGGTCGGGATGTACAACCCACAGCTCGCCAGCTGGCGCACATCTCCGGCCGCGAATGAGATCGAACGCTACACCCTCGACTGGTTCGCCGAGCGATTCGGGCTTCCTGGGAACACGCGTGCGCTGTTCACTACCGGTGGCGCCGAAGCGAACCTTACTGCGGTCATCGTCGCCCTCACCCGAGCTTTCCCGGAGTACGGCAACCGCGGCCTCCACGCTCTTGGCGTGACGCCCGCAATTTATCTCACGGCGGAATCGCATCATTCCTTCCGCAAGATAGCGCACATGACCGGCTTGGGCCGGAATGCTCTGCGCCTGGTGCCGGCGGACAGCCAGCACCGAATGAATCCCGTCGCGCTGGCTACGGCCGTTGAAGAGGATCGCCGCAACGGCTTCTTCCCTCTCATGGTGATCGGTACTTGCGGCACCACCACCTCCGGCGCGATCGATCCTCTTCCCGAGCTGGGACAGTTCTGCCGCGAAGCCGGGCTATGGTTCCACGTCGATGCCGCCTGGGGCGGAGCAGCGATCATCTCGCCCTCTCTCCGTCATCATCTTGCCGGCATCGAAACTGCGGATTCCATCACCTGCGACGCCCACAAATGGCTCTCGATTTCGATGGGCTGCGGGATGTTCTTCTGTCGTCATCCGGAGAGCGTCTCGGAGGCATTTCGCGCGGACACCACCTACATGCCGGGTAAGCCGTCTGACTCTGCCTTCGATCCATACACGGAATCCGTTCAGTGGTCACGCCGCTTCATCGGCCTTCGGCTGTTCCTCAGCCTTGCCGAGCACGGAGCATCCGGACATGCGGAAATGATCGACCGCCAGACTCGCATCGGATGCCTGCTGAGGGACTCCCTGTCCGCAACCGGCTGGCGGATCGTCAACCACACTCCGTTCCCGGTTGTCTGCTTTACGCGAGACGGCCTCGATATCCCCACCTTCCTGGAAGCCCTGCGCGAGCGCCAGATTGCGTGGATGTCGGAAGCTCAGCTCGCCGGCTCCCCCGTTTTACGCGCGTGCATCACCGGTTTCCGCACCACGGATCGCGATATCCGCTGGATCGTTGACCAGATGAATCGCTTGGTGTCCCGCGATGAAGTCTGCGTTGCCGCCAGCGCTGCTTCCTGATCCGCGGACGGCCACACTTCTGCCCGCTTTTTCGCGCGGAGTTTTTGCTCCGGCGCAACGAACCATGCTCCCGATGAAAAGAGAAACGATCGCGATTCACGCCGGCTACGACGTCGACCCTACTACGAAGTCCGTCGCCGTGCCGATCTATCAGACCGTCGCCTACGCCTTCGACAGCGCCGACCATGCGGCTGCGCTCTTCAATCTCGAAGCGGAAGGCTATCGGTACACCCGCATCGCCAATCCGACCACGGACGTGCTGGAGCGCCGCGTTGCTGCTCTCGAAGGCGGGGTGGGAGCTCTGTGCGTGGGCAGCGGCCAGGCCGCCGTCGCCTATGCCGTGCAGAACGTCACTGAGCTCGATTGCAACATCATCTCGGTCCCCCAGCTCTACGGAACCACCTACACGCTCTTTGCGCACCTCCTGCCGCGCCAGGGCGTGGAGGTTCGATTTGCTGAATCGGATCACGCGGAGGCAATCGAACGACTGCTCGACGCCAAAACGCGCGCCATTTTCTGTGAAAGCGTGGGTAATCCCGCCGGTAACATCTGCGACATTGAGCAGCTTGCCCGCGTCGCCCACAGGCATGGCGTGCCGCTGATTGTCGACAACACCGTTGCCACCCCTGTTTTGCTGCGGCCCATCGAATACGGCGCCGACGTCGTCGTCCATTCGCTCACGAAATTCATGGGCGGGCACGGAACCACTCTGGGAGGCGCCATCGTCGACGGCGGCAACTTCCCCTGGCAGCAGCACGCTTCCACCTTTCCGATGTTCTGCGAACCCGACGCGTCCTATCACGGCCTGATTTACACCGAACACTACGGCCGGGCCGCGTTCCTCGGGCGCTGCCGCAGCGTTTATCAGCGCACCACGGGCGCCGTGCTAGCGCCCCTCAGCGCGTTTCTCCTGCTGCAGGGAATTGAAACCGTTCCCCTCCGCGTCGAGCGGCACGTGCGCAATGCAAAATGCGTGGCCGAGTTCCTGCGAGCCCATCCGAAAGTGGAGCGTGTCAACTACGCCGGTTTTCCGGAGAATCCGTATCATGCCCTTGCGCAGAAATATCTCGGCGGCCAAGCCTGCTCACTCATGACCTTCGAAATCCGGGGCGGCTTCCGGGCTGCGATCGGCTTCTACGATGCGCTGCAGCTGGTCACGCGCCTCGTGAATCTCGGCGACGCGAAGTCCCTGGCGTGCCATCCGGCTTCCACCACGCACCGGCAGATGTCGCCGGAGGAGCAACTCCGTGCCGGTATCACACCTGGCATGATCCGCCTCAGTATCGGTATCGAACACATCGACGACATCCTCGCGGACCTAGATCAGGCGCTCGGCGCCGCGAGCAGATAGGCTCGTACCCCCGCCGTCGCTGCACCCTCTCTCCCCGGAGACCTTAAATGACCGTCTCTCTGAACTTGATTTCGTCGACAGACAACTCGCAGTCGTGTACCTACAAGCTCTGCGCCCACCCCCGGGCTGACTGTCTCGACCGAGCATCCCGGCAGCTCACCATCGGCCTCATCAACAATATGGCCGATGCCTCCCTCGAAGCTACCGAACGCCAGTTCGCGTCCTTGCTCGAATCCGCTTCCAGCGGTTTCTCCATTCGCATGCTCCTATATTCACTTCCCGGCATCCAGCGCGGCGAGTCAGCAGCGAACCACATCGCAAAGCACTATCTGAATATTGACCAGCTCCTGGATACGCAGCTCGACGGACTCATCGTGACCGGGCGCGAGCCGCTCACGGCCAATCTTGCCGATGAGCCGTATTGGAATAGCTTTACCCGCGTTCTCGAATGGGCGCACTCCAACACCTTTTCGGCCATCTGGTCCTGTTTGGCCGCGCACGCTGCAGTCCTTCATATGGATGGCATTGGCCGCGTAAAGAACCATCGTAAGCGCAGCGGCATCTTTCCATGTGCGCGAGTGCATGACCACCCGCTCACCGCCGGTGCTCCGTCGCGCTTCTGCCTGCCTCACTCGCGATGGAACGGGGTTGCCGAGGAAGACCTTTTGCGCAGCGGCTACAGTGTGCTCACGCGCGCCGCCGGCGCGGGCGTGGACACGTTTCTCAAGCAAAATGCGAGCCTGTTTGTCTTCTTCCAGGGTCACCCCGAGTACGAATCCCATACTCTGCTCCTCGAATATCGCAGGGATGTCGCGCGCTATCTGCGCGGCGAGGCCGCATCGTATCCGTCGGTCCCCCGCGGCTACTTCGATCGAAGCACAACCGACGCCCTCACGAACCTCGCTCGCGAAGCGCGGCTCTTTCCCCGCGAAGAGCTTTCCGCTAAGGTTGCCTCCGTTCTCGACCGAGCTGCAGTCGTTGACTCATGGCGCTCCACGGCGGTCTGCATCTACAGAAACTGGCTGCAGTATCTCTGCGCTCAGAAACGGCGGCGACTGCAGGACAGCGTGTCTCGTACGCCTGCGCCCCGCTCCGATGCCACGACGACGATGGCTGCGCGCCCCCTTTCGCCGTCACTGGATATGCTGTAATGGTCCTGGGATTGCACAGTATCAATCGGCAACCGCTAATCGCAAGGCGTCGAACAATCCGTTCGGTTTCGTATCCGCAATATTCGCAATCAATAGCCGCAATCTCTCATGAAACTGCTCGAAGCCCTCAAAACGTTGAAGTCGATGCAGGGCCAGGAGGGACCATCCCTGTCCTGCGCCCTCGTCACCGGGTTCACGCCACTGCACTTGAAGACCTTTCTCACGGCGGAGCTTGCCCTCCGGCTTCCCGGCCGGACAATTGCCATCGAGCAAGGCCTCTATGGAGATCTCGCCGGCAACCTCCGGCGGCTGCCGGAGACCAGCGCCGAATTCGGCGTCGTGGTCGTGGAATGGTCCGATCTCGACCCCCGTCTCGGCGTTCGCAGCACCGCGCGCTGGAGCAGTTCCGAGCTAACTGACATTCTGGCCACCGCGCAGGCGCACGCGGACCAGATCCTTCATGCCGTCGAAGCCGTCTCTCCCCTCGCCCTGTCGATCTGCCTCCCAACACTGCCGCTGCTTCCTCTCGGGTTCACGGCAGGCTGGCAGTCAAGTTCCTTCGAACTCGACCTGCGTGGGGTCGTGCACTCGCTTGCTTCCTTGCTCACCCGCGTTCCTCATGTTCGGCTGCTCCGCGCACAACAGCTCGATCTCCAGTCGCCTCCCGCGGAGCGCTTCGATGTCGTTGCGGAAATGCAGACCGGCTTCCCCTACCGCATGGCCCACGCTTCCGCTCTCGCTGCCCTGCTTGCCCCGCTGGCTCTGCGCTCGTCGCCGAAAAAGGGCCTCGTCACCGATCTCGATGACACTCTGTGGAAGGGCATCCTTGGCGAAGACGGTGTCGACGGCGTCTCCTGGGATCTGGAGCGCCACAGTCAGATCCATGCCTTCTATCAGCGATTCCTCGGCTCGCTTGCGAATGCAGGTGTTCTCCTTGCTGTAGCCAGCAAAAACGATCCTGCTCTCGTTGAGGAAGCCTTCGCACGCACTGATCTGGCCGTCGCTCCCACTGCCCTCTTTCCCGTGGAAGCCCACTGGAAGCCGAAGTCCGAGTCCGTCGCCCGCATTCTCAAAACGTGGAATATCGGAGCCGACGCAGTGGTCTTCGTAGATGACAGCCCTATGGAACTGGCTGAGGTCCAGGCGGCGCATCCCGGCATCGAGTGCCTGCGGTTCCCTGCCGGCGATGACATCGCTGTTTATACCCTCATCGAGCAGTTGCGCGACGTATTTGGCAAGAGCGTCATCGCCGAAGAGGATACCCTTCGCATCGAGAGCATCCGCCGCGCGCATTCCGATGGAGCCGCGACCGCCTTCACTGCCGGCACGGATTTTCTCGATCAGGCCGAAGCCGAAGTCACTTTCAACTTCACGCGGACGCCTCCCGACCCGCGTGCGCTGGAACTGGTAAACAAAACGAATCAATTCAACCTCAACGGCGTCCGGCACACTGAAGCATCCTGGCACAGGCTGCTCTCCGACCCCGATGCCTTCCTGATGCTCGCCTCCTATCGCGATAAATTTGGCCCTCTCGGTAAAATCGCTGTGCTGGCCGGCTCGGTCCGCGGCAGCAGGCTCTCTGTCAGCACATGGGTCATGAGTTGCCGCGCCTTCTCCCGCCGTATCGAACACCGCTGCCTCGCGGAACTACTGGGCCGCTTCGATCCCGCTGCTGTGGTGTTCGACTATCAGCAGACCGAGAGAAATGGCCCACTGCGCGACTTCCTTGGCGAGATACTCGGTGCGCCTCCCGCACTAGGTTGCAATGTTTCCCGGCAAATGCTCGAAGCTCGTTTGGACGCTGTTCTCAAAACTCCGGAGATGATTCATGGATAATACGCAGGCCCGGCTCACTAGTTGTTTTTTGGCTGTCTTCCCTGAACTGACCAGCGATCAGGTCGCTTCCGCGACTTCCGCGACCGTGCACAGCTGGGATTCTGTTGCCGGCGTCACATTGCTTGCCGTCGTCGAAGAGGAATTCGGCATTCCGCTAGAAATCGACGACCTTTCCCGCCTTAGTTCTTTTCAGGGCTTTTTGACTTGTCTCGAAGCCAACGTCCATGCTTCAACTGGCGACTAATGATCGCCATTCCCTCTACCTCTCAGTCGGACGTTGCTTCGTCCCGTCCGATTGTCGTTCATGCAGAGCAAGTCCGAGTTCTTTCCGTCTGCTGATACCGTTGCATCGTAGTAAAGCTCCAGGACCTCCTGATGTGCGGCATAGACGGACTGTCCAGATTGAATCGAGGTCCACTCGATCCGCCTTCGCTCACCAGCCTAGTCTTGCTCCTACAACAGCTATCCACACTCACCGAAGCGGAAATCTGACTTCTCTTCCGCCAGAGGCGGGATTACATTCACATTG
>JASIJW010000272.1:0-7653 GCA_030050035.1 Acidobacteriaceae bacterium
GACGCTCAAAACTGTGTAGCCGCCCGGGCAGCTCAGCGACGTAGTAGCCGCCATATTTGCCGTCGCCGCAGCGCCAGTCCCTCCGCCGCCCGCGAAAGCAATCGTGGGCGCCGTAGACGAGCTGTAGCAGCCACCGTTGTTCACGACCGCATTGGTCACTACATTGGGCGTTGCGCTCAGATACTGCCCCACGCTCACCCTCTGCACATTGTTCAGCAGATCGGTAAGGTTGTAGAACTGCTCGCCCGACGTGCCATCGCCCAATCCGATCTCCCACCGGTAGCCGTAATCGGTCTGGTACTCGTCCTCCAGGCCGCGCTCGTTGCCGTTGCCGGTTCCGAGACGATAGTGGTTGGTTACGGTCGCATCCTGCTGGCTGCCGTACCAGTCGCCGTTCATGCCGTTAAAGCTGCGATGGAACGTGTCGAGAAAGCTGTTGCGCGTGCCATTGTCGGTCAGCTCGCCCGTGAACATCGTGCCGCCCGTCATCCAGTTGTTGTACTTGCTGCCGGCATCGGCAACCACCTGCTGCGTGGAGTTCTCGTTGCGCAGCCCCACGATCGTGTTGTTCTGCGCATTCGCACCCAGGTGCAGCGCCGTCGCGCAGCCCTCCACATCGCCGCCGGTGAACGTATTTCCATCGCCCTGCTGCAGATTGATGCCATAGGTGCCCGCGATAGGATTGCCGCTCGAAGTCGGGCAGTCGATGT
The DNA here is from genome assembly GCA_030050035.1 of Acidobacteriaceae bacterium. Classification (GTDB taxonomy): domain Bacteria; phylum Acidobacteriota; class Terriglobia; order Terriglobales; family Acidobacteriaceae; genus Telmatobacter. The sequence goes on from JASIJW010000272.1 coordinate 711, forward strand.
GTAGCCTCACGAAGGTGCTGGCGTTCATCCAGTCGGTTGTAGCCGCATTCGCCACCTGGTGCCCAATCGCATTCACCGCTGTCTGGAAGCCGGTGAACTCGTTATCGAGAAAAGTTCCGCCGGTGTAATTGCCCGTCCCGTCGAGCGTCATGCCCGTCTGGTTGGCGTTGCCCAGGAAATACACGCTCTCGAGATCGAGCTCCTGCGTGCGATCTGCTCTGAAGGCCTGCGCTGTGGCGCTGGTTGCAGCCGTAATGTTGATGGCGACGTTATCGAGATGGAAGCCGGGCGTATCGGCGGCATACGTCGGATCGCCAACCTGGAGCGCAGCACCTGTACCCGAATACGCCAGCACAGTGCCACCCTCGCTCCCATTGGCCGCGCTGCCGCCGCGCAGCGCACACCCGTGCAGACTCACATTCCGCGTTCCTGCCGTCACGATGATCTGATTTGCCGTCGTAATTGTCGCGCAGGGCAGCAGGATGCTCGTGTTCGAAGTCGAAATCGTCAGGCTCGACGCCATGGTCAGGCTGCCGGTAAAGTTGCGCGCGTCGCAGGTCCCGCCGTAGCTCGTGTTCAGAGCATTCACGCAGGCCTGCAGCTTGGCTCCGATATCCGCTCCCGGGAATTGATCCACCGGAAACGCCGAGCCCACCTTCGCCGTGCCCGTCAGCGCAACGTACGTGCCGCCGCCAGGCAACGTTCCTCCGCCGCCATTCAACTGCGTGCCGTAGCTGGCCGAATTGCCGGCATTCCACACCGTATAGCCGCCGTTGCCCTTCAGCAGATTTCCGGCAAAAAACGTCATATTCTGGCCGCCGATCAGATTCACTGGCGCGGCCGTGTCCCATGTACCCGCGGCGTTCACGCTCGCCGTAGTCGTCGACGAGCAACCCACTCCGCCCTGCGTCACCGTCACTGCACCAATGGACCCGTTGCTGTTCACTGCGGCCACAGCTTGCGCTGTACAGCCTCCGCTGAACGTGAGCGGCACCGTCGTCCCATATGGATCCCAACCCAATCCCTGCTCCGGCCCCACGGCAACAGCCGTAACCGCGCCGCCTGAAGCGGTCACCGTCAGCGCCGGCTGCACTGCATTCCACGCCGGAATCACCACTGCATTGCGCACCGTCCATCCCTGCTGCCCGCTTGGCAGGTCCAGCGCCAGTCCCGTCGGCGGCTCGCCAGTCGCAGCAGAGTTGCTTGCAATCGCCACCACGTTATCGAGCACGTTGTTCGATCCTGCCGCTGCCGTAAACGCGTGCGTCGCCTGGATGGTCACATTCTGCCAGCGGTTCGAATCGGCATTAAGCCCTGCCGGCGTCTGTACCGGCAGCGCCGGAATCGCCACGCCCGTATTCAATCCGCGAATGTCGATATTCCGGAATTCGCTCCACTGCGGCCACTGCGCCAGATACATCCCGCAGACGTGCGTGGAGTGCGCGCCCGTATACTGCGCCATTGGATCGGTGCCCGTGGTCGCAATCTCCACGTTTTCAATCACCGCAACCTTCAACCCGTTGCCGCCCAGGCCGGTTGAAGCCGGCATGGCAATGGCGCAGTTGCCCACGGCCCACGCCGCGCCGGTGCCTGCTGTTCCCGTCAGCCCGTTGGCGCCAGGCGAAAAAATCGAATTCGTTTCCATCGGCCGGTTCACCTGGCAGCTACCCGCCGGCGCGCGGCCCTCGGCCGGCGTGCACGAAACATCCGTGCTCTGGTCAACATAAATCGTCAGATCGTGCAGCCGCGTATACGAGAGTAGGTTGGTGGCGTCGATCGTAGTCGCCAAAACGTCCTGCCCCGGAAACCCCATCAGTGCCGAAACCTGCTTGCCCAGCCCGCCAATCGATTCGCCGTGCCAGATAAGCGTATGCGTCTTGCAGGTGCCCTGCGGAATCGTCAGCGACACGCCATGCGCGTTCGCATAATTCAGCGCCGCCTGCAGCGCATTCGTATCGTCCGTCACGCCATCGCACACCGCGCCGAACTCCTTCACGCTGCGCTCAGTCTGCTGCGCGCCCGTCGTCCGCAAATCCTGCACCGGCACACCGCTCGGGTTGGTGAACGTATCGGTTCCCGTGTACGTCGGCGGAATCTCGACCGCGCCGTTCGTTCCCGCCGCATTCACCGTCGCCTGTAACGTCGTCTGCGCGCTTGCGGCGGCTGGTGATTCCACGCCGTTCACGGCCGGCGTGGTCAGCGCGCCGGTCATGTTCCCGCCGTTGAGCGGCACCAGCGTCGCCACCTGCTCATCCACGTAGTGCTTATCTGCAGCTTGCATTGCCTGCGTCGGATCGCCGCTCAGCGTCAGCGGCCCGATCATCGTTCCGCCCGAAGCCGTCAACACGCTCTGGTTGAGTTCCGACATCGCCTGATCGACGTATGCCTTGCTCGCCGCCTGCACAGCCTGCGTTGCTGGCATCACCTGCGCCTGCACCTGCGCAAGCGTAGCCTGCGCCGCCGCAGGAACGAGCCAATACTGCGTGCTCGTGCTGCCATCGCTCATGTAAAACACGGCCGTGTAAAACTCACCGGCCGGCGTCGCGCCCTGGTTGGGCGCCAGATTCACGCTCACAAACCCATCTGCCGGAATCGTCACCGTCGTCGAATCGGCCGCCACGGCCTGCCCGGCCGCGGTGGTGAACGCCGGCCAACTAATGGCCACGGTCCCCGCGCCCGGCTGTCCATTGGCCAGATACACCGTGCCCTGCACCGTCGTCGTCGTCACTCCCTGCGCCAGCGCCCCTTGTACAAGCAGCGACATCCCAGCCAGCAGCGCGCACAACCCAACCCAGCGCCAACCGATCCTCTTCCCGCCGGCTAGTATCCCGCCGCTACTCTTCCCCCCGGTCATTTTCTCCCCGGCCATTTGCTCGTTGACCCTCCCGGCCATGCCCGCGTCCCCCGTGAGCTTCATCTCGTTCCTGTCCTCGCCGTCGTCTTTACCCTGGTCTTTGCTATCGCCAGCCGAAATCCGTTCCTAGCCGCACATCTTGCCCGGTGCTTCACCGTAGCTCACACCCGCGCGGCGGCTTCCGCTCCCCACGGAAGCCGCCGCACCCGCTGCCAGGAGCCGATTTTGCCCTGCCATGCCCTCAGCTCACTGGCGCCTCGTCGGTTGAGATATCTGCGCCTGCCTCGTCGCCGCGCCGCTTCTCTCCCTCGAGTTCCTTAAGTTCTTTTCCCCACTTCTCCGCCCGGCTCACTCCCGGCCGGTCTACGTTCTCCGTTGTTTCCGCTGTTTCCGCTCCCATCCGCAACTTCGCCAGATCCACCAGCAGCTTCATGCTGCCTGGCACGCCATTTTTTACCTGCTTTTTGAGGTGGCCTGTGATTTCGCCCTTCGTCTCTCGAATGGCCTCATCTGCCTCGCGGCTCAGTTCATCCAGCCCCTTCGGCACAGAGGGCCGTTTGCCACCACTTTTGCTTCCCCGTCCAGTCGTTCGTCCAGTTGTTCTCTTCATGCTCTTCACCGTTTCCGGTCCCGCCATCCACGGTGTCGCGCGCACCTCTCGACAAATGAAAGCGGCAGCTCCGATCCGAAGCTGCCGCTCAAATAACGCGCTCAGAATTTCGACGATTTGCCCTTTGCCCCCGATACAAGCTTCGGTCTAAGCCTCTTCTGACCGATCCTCCGGCACAGAATCCTCCCCACAAAGCTTGCCACGGGCCGCCGCTTCTTCGCTGCGCCCGCGCATGTCCCGCAATGATGGGCCGAAGAAGTAATGGGAAATTCAATTGCCCTTTCCCGTGCTCGCTTCATTTTCGGTACGAATGGCTCAAGCTTACCGAAACGGAGCATAATTCCCGGCAATGTTTTTCCGAAATTCTTCTGCCTTGTTTTCTATGAGTTAACGCACGACCGGCGCTTTAGATCCATTGACCTTCGAAACTGCCTCAGGAATTTGATCGAGGGAAACTCGCCGCTCACGGCTCTGGATGCGTGAGCCTCAGCATCACCACTCCATGGCCGGGCACCGTGAACGCGCTCTCCGGGCTCAGCACGCCAATGCCTTTGTGCTCCCACAGATCGCGCGCCGCAGCCGGACCCTCCCAGCCCGCATCCTTCAGGTTCAGCGTCATGCGCGCCGCGCCGCTGGTGCGGTTGAACAGCGCCACGGCCATCGCTCCGCCCACAAGCGGCCTGGCCCACACCTCCAGCGGGCCTGCCTTGTACGCGCGTGCGCCCGCGCGGCCCAGCGCGTCCTGGTCCACGGCAATCACTTCCTTGTTCAGCAGAATGCTTTTGGTTTCCTCACTCATCTCCGTCAAGTCATTGCCCGCAATCAACGGCGCAGCCAGCATGGCCCACAGGCTGAAGTGCGTCTTCTGCTCATCGTCCGTCATGCCGCCGTTGCCCACTTCGAGAAAATCTGGATCGTTCCAGTGCCCCGGCCCGGCGAATTTCTCCAATCCCGCCTCGCCAAACCCATTCAGAGACATGCGATCGTAGCTGTCGCTGATGTCGCCGCTCGTGCGCCACATGCTCGCACCCACCTCCGGCCCCCACGTCCACACCGCGCCCCACCCGTACTGGCACAGGCTGAAAAGGATCGGCCTTCCCGTTGCCTCAAGCGCCTTGTGCATTTTTTCGTAGGCGTCCTTCATTAGCGCATCCGACTTCTCTACGTCCCCCTGCGACTGCTCCTTCATAATGTCGCGATAGCTGCACAGGTCGTACTTAAGAAAATCCACGCCCCAGGAGGCAAACATGCGCGCGTCCTGCGCTTCGTAGCCGTAGCTCGTCGGCTGCCCTCCGCAGCTCTTCGGCCCCGGCCCGGAGTAGATGCCGAACTTGAGTCCCTTCGAATGGATGTACTCGCCCAGCGCCTTCATGTCCGGAAAATTGCTGTTCGGGTGCAGCACGCCTTTTTCGTCGCGATATCCCTGCCAGCCCCCGTCGATGTTCACGTAAACATATCCGGCATCGCGCATTCCGCTCGACACCAGCGCATCCGCCTCGCGCCGCACCAGCACATCGGAAATATCGCGGTGAAAGTGGTTCCACGTGCTCCAGCCCATGGGCGGCGTAGCCGCCAGCGCCGGTTTCTGCGCCCACGCAATGCACGCGCCCGGAATGAAAAGAAGAAGGGCCACAACGGTTGACAATTTGCTCATCGCTCACCCGCGGAAGAGTTTTTCATACCCCCATCTATAGCAGAGCCAGGCGGCGTCCGGGTGAGCATCGCAGCAAATGCACCCGCTAACCTGCTAGCTCGCTATCGCCGCTTGAGCGGCGCTAACTCGCCGCAATTTTTTAAAAACATTGCCGAAAATTTTCACCCGTCAGCGCATACTCTCAAGTGGATGGCAAGTATCGAAGTTCAAGCCGCCGCACCCACCCCTCGCTAAGCTATTGATTCCAAAATAGCTGTAAACAACTCCCTGGGGCACAGATACATACGGACACGCCGTACCCATAAACCCAATGGAATCAAATAGGTATCCTCAGGAATGGGGGAGGGGGCAGCTCACTGGTACAGCTATAAGACCGGCCGGCAGTGTCTTAGTGCTCGCAGCCGACCGGTGTCAAAAAATTCAGAAATACAGCTTGCCGGCCAGCTGCACTGCACGCCCCGGCGAAGGATCGCCATTGGGATCGGCCGACTGCACCACGCTGGTCACGCGCCCAAAGCTGCCGCTCAGAAAATTGCCGCTCGGGTTGGCAAAATTCGCATGGTTGAAGACGTTGAACGATTCAATGCGCAGCTCAGCGTACCGGCTACGCTCGCCATTGAAATAAAGATTCTTCGAGAGCTGCAGGTTGGTGTAATCGAAGCCCGGCCCATGGAAGAAGTTCCGCGGCGTGTTGCCGAAGGTTCCCTCCGGCTCGGTCGAAAACGGAGTGGCGTCGAAGTACTGGTTGCCGGGCGCACGCACGTTTAGCCGCGCGATGGAACCCGTCGAGATCTCCGGTACATCCCCGCACCCGAAGTAGCTGTAGCCGTCGCACCAGCCGGAGCGCTCGCTCGGCTCGTACACGGGCACCGGGAAGCCGGACTGAAGCACCGTGAGCCCGCCGATCGCCCATCCGGAAAACGCCGTGCGCATCGCGGCATCGCCCGTGAGAAACCCGGGCGACGGAAGGTTGTAGACGTAGGAGGCCACCAGCCGCTGACGCGCATCGAAGTCCGAGCTGCCGTAGTTCAGATACTCGAAGCCCGGAACGTAATTGCGCACGCGTCCCGTGCGGCCCACGGCGCTCTCGTAGCCTGAGGCGTCATCGAGCGCGTGCGCGTAGGTGTAAGCCAGCGTAAAGGCCAGCCCGTGCGCCGGCGCCTGGATGAGACTAGCCTGGAGCGCGTTGTAATTCGATGTGCCTTCGGTGTTCTGCTCGCCCACGGAAACGTAGTACGGTGTACCGTTCGGCAGGCCATAAGGATTGCCGGCAACCACCGCCGGTTGCGCGGTGTACTGAGGGAAAAGCAGGTGAACTTCCCCGAGATTCGACGCGCACATGGGACTGGCAAGACAGGCCGCGTGGCCTGCGGGCGTAATCGCATCGCCCTCATACCAGGAGGCAAGCCTGCGGCTGGCCGAGCCCACGTAACCGACCTGCGCCACTATCCGTGGATTGAGCGCCCGCTGCACGTTCAGGTTGTAGTTGTACGTATAGGGGACCGAGTAATCGGGCGCAAACGCCGCAAGCTGCAGCGGCAGGTAGTTCGCCCACGCAATCATGGAATTGGGCCGGATGGGCGCGTAGGGAAACGGGTTGGTCATCGAGCCGTTGCCGGCCACATCTGCCCACGGGTTGGCCAGCGACGGGCTGCCGCCAATGGCCGTTACTCCGGGCGAGACCACCATGAACGGCGGGTCTTCGAGATTTTGCAGCGACTGCTCCTCCTGGTCGCGGTTGTAGTAAACCCCGAAGCCGGCGCGGATCGAAAAATCGTGCGCACCCGGCGCGCCGATCAGCCATGCCGGCGCCGCCGAAGGCGAC
>JASIJW010000273.1:0-8342 GCA_030050035.1 Acidobacteriaceae bacterium
TCTTTGTCGACAGTCCAGGCCTGGGCTCTGCGATCGCCGAAAATACGCAAACAACGGAACGGTTCTTTCCCGAAGCCGATGCGTTCGTGTTGATTACCAGCTATGAAAGCCCTCTTTCCGAAGAAGAGATTCGTGCCTTGAGGCGGATTCGAGAGGCGAGCAAGCCGCTCTTTATCATTGTGAACAAACAGGACACCATTGGCGAAGCGGAACGCTCGCAGGTGCTCGACTACGTGCAGAACAAGCTTAAAGAATTTGCGTTTCTACAGGCACCGAAGGTGTTCTCTGTTTCGGCTCGACAAGCGCTGGAAGGAAGGTTGAAACAGAATGATGCTCTCGCGACAAACTCCGGCATTGAACTGTTTGAAGCTGAGTTATTCCGGTTTCTGACCGAGGAACGCGTGGAAGCGTTCATCCAGATGATGCGCCGGCGCATTGGGGATTTCCTTGAGCAGCGACGTGCTCTGATGGTTGGGAATGAAAGTGAGCCTGCATATGAAGCCCTCCTCGAACGGGTTGAAGGGGTACATGCTGGCAGTGCGGCGGACCGTGGCGCCGTCTCGGCGCGTCCTCGCCGGCGGGAAGGACCTCGATTGCATCTGGAATTCGAGAAGCGAAGCGGTTGCCAAATCTGCGGCGAAGTTCTGGATGCTGTCTTTCACTTTCTCAGCAAATATCAATACGAGTTGACCATCAACCAGGAAACGCAGCGCAACCATTCAGAACGCGGCGGATTCTGTTCTTTGCACACATGGCAGTACGAAAATCTCTCATCCCCTTATGGCGTATGCACTGCCTATCCGGCCTTGGCGGGCCGCGTCGCATCCGCTTTAAGGCACTTTGCGGACGCTGCGAGCAATATAGATTGGCCCACCAGGAGCGTAAGCCAGCTATTGTCTGGCCCCGCGACCTGCCGTGTTTGCCAGGTTCAGATTGAGGCTGAGAAAACCGCCGTGGAACGGGCGGCCACGAAGGTGAAGGAAGTAGCGGCATCTTCCCAGAAACGGCTTCCGTCCTGCTGCTTGCCACACTTGGCGGCGACCACAAGAGCCGTAGGCGCAGGTCTGCCGGCGCAAAAACTATTGCGGGCACATTCTGAATTCCTGGAGCGCCTCGCTGAAGACGCACAACGCTACGCATTGCGGCACGATGCGTTGCGCCGCTATTTGACGAGCGAGGAAGAGCGAAGCGCATCGCAACTGTTGCTGTTGATGCTGGCCGGCCATCGTAGCCTCTGCGCCCCCTGGAGAGTCGAGTTCCTCTTCGGTTGATTGCTCGCCTCGCTCATCGAGCCTAGCTGCGACGGCCCATGCGGTAATCGACATAGAGGATATGAATCTTGACCTGGTCATCTGCGCGGTAGCGCGGCAGATGCGCCATCTGCACCATCTGGATCAAACTACCCGGGTTGCCCTTGCTCCATTCAACGAGAGAGTGCAAAACCTCGTCCAAGTTGGAGGCCAGTAGCCGAGTTCGTTCAGCCTCTCGCCGGACGAATTCCAGGGCGATCGACGGAGGGAAATCTTTCATCTCCAAACACTCTGATTTCCGTGCGCACATCGGCTGCAGCGCGCCGATGTCCTCCATGTGTGGCGTGCGGGCAACGAAGAACACCGGCGTGCGGTCGTAATAGTTGAGATCCTTAATAAGTCCGGTCACCACGCGCGAAGGACCAGCCAGATGGTCCATCACCAGCAAAAAAGTGGCCTGATCCAGTGCTCGTTGGACGATTGCCTTGAGAGATCCAGTGCTCTTTGAGGCTGGTTCGGAAGGCAAGGTAATCGCCTTGTGTCCAGTTCGGCGAAGTTCTTGGACCAAAGTCAGAAGAATCTCACGCGGCGATTGTGTCTTTGGAACATGCAGCGCGAGCGGCTGAGTCTTCACAAATGCCTCAACCAGCCGTGTCTTGCCCACACCTTCGCCTCCAAAAATGAGCATAGGCTTTCTTCGCTGCGCCTGTGCCCGCAGCCGCGCCATCTCCTCGACCCGATCTACCGTTGCGAGATATTGCTGCGAATCGGTAGCGCTATACAATGCTGAAACGGGCATCGATCGTCCTCACTGCGCAACTAGGTTGTGCGTAAAGCGTTCATGACTCGATCGGATCACCGCGAATGCTTCTTCGCGGTCCTTCCATCCAATTACCTTCGTCTGTTTCCCTTCCAGGTTCTTATAGACCGAAAAGAAATGCTCAATTTCGCGCAAGATATGCTCCTGCACTTCCTGGTAGCTGTTGACGTCCCGGAATCGCGGGTTGGCGGTGGAATAAGCCACAATTTTCTCGTCGCAGACTCCCTGATCGAGCATGATGAAAAGGCCAATCGGTCGGGCGTTGTAAACGCAGCCCGGGAAAACCGGCGTGTTGCCCAGAACCAGAACGTCAAGGGGCTCGCCATCCTGAGCGGCGGTCTGCGAAATGAAGCCATAATCACCGGGAAAGTGTACTGGCGAGTGCAGCACGCGATCCAACACAAAGACGTTCATGTCTTTGTCGTACTCGTATTTATTGGTACTGTCTTGGGGAACTTCGATGACGGCGGTGACGATCTCAGGCGCTTTGTCGCCGATCGGGAGGTCGAGATAATTCTCCATAGGAGCTCCTTTACCCATGCGGCACAGGAGCAAAAAGAAAGACCCCAGCGCCATCGCAGGAGTCATCAGCCAGCCCATTTCGGGTGGCGCTTAATGGCGGATTCCTTCGCCATCACGAAAGTAGCATATTTGCGAATTCAACTGCAAAGGTTTTCGAGTGATTGGCACGGAACTCAGCTTGTTTCTTAGGTTCAGTTGTTACGTTCAATTCTGAATCCCGCGACCGTTTGTGGATCGCAGGCATGTTCACACTCCACATTTTTTAGGTCGACCTGGTACTTCACTGTCGCGACGGTCATGAAGCATTTTAAACAGATCGAATCGAAGGTACCGTCGCCGTTGGTCCGATGAACGAAATTTGGCTCCGTTGGATGCTCCATAGAGACGGTCCGCCTTGCTCTCTCGGAAGCAGGAGCAAAAGAAAGACCCCTGCGTGATCGCAGGAGTCATCATCCGGCCCGTTTCGGGCGGCAACCCGGCAATGTGGAGAAGTAAGCACGTCTCGGCCTCCAAGTTAACGTATGACGATGAGAAAGCGCGAATCGATTGCCCTAATCAGACTTGAAGACCATGGCCCATCGTTCATCTGCCCGCTCAATCCTGAGCCGAGACCTGAAGGCGCTCGGATTCGGCTTCAAATATTCGCCGGAACAGATCTTCCCCATAACTTGTCCGCTCGGGCGCCCCTTCTAGAAGGCGGAAAGTACGCGTGCCATCCTCAAGACGTTCGGCACAGAGGAAGAGTGCGGAATCCGTCTGTTGCCGGAAGAATCCATCCGCCAAATCGAACATGTGAGTGACATAGAAGATCTTCACTTTCTTGTCCAGAAGAGCTCGAACAATTTGTCGAGCGATTTCTGAGCCTTCTCGCTCGTTCGTTGAAGCGAACGATTCATTCAGGAGAAGTACACAGCGAGGTACAATTTGCTCCACAATACCGCTCATTCTGCTGAGTTCTTCATCGAGCTTGCCGCTCTTCATGCTGGCATCTTCTTCGCGCTTGAAGTGCGTGAAAACCCCGTGGCAAATGTTAGCGTGAAACTCCCGAGCCGATACAAACATGCCGCACTGCATCATGAGTTGAGCCAATCCAACGCTGCGCAGAAATGTCGATTTGCCGCCCCGATTGGCCCCTGTAATCATAACCAGAGATTTATTCTCGCCGGTAATGTCGTTGCCGACCACCCGCTCAGTTGTGCTCAGGCTCAGGCACACATCGTAGATTCCCGAACATCGAAGGACCTCGTGTTCCTCGCATAGTGGAGTCGGAACGCACATAGGCTCCTGTTTCGCAGCGAGTTTCTCCCGCAAGTTGAGACAGCCTACATAAAATCCCAGTTCCAACTGCAGTGCCTTAAAGAAACTCAGGATGTGGTCGCTCGACTGCGACAATGCCGTCGCAACATGGATGATTCCCTGAGTTCTCAATGCCTCCAACGCATGTAAGCCGGCCTCGTCGCGGGGGTCGACGTCAAATGCGAGCGCCGAGTCATTCTTACGGGAGATCTGTCCCGCCCATTTGTGGAGCTGCTCTAGCCAACCCAACTTCTTTACCTCGAGGCTATGGAGCACGTACCTGGTCCCTCGAAGATCCGGCCCGAGATCTGCACTCATCAATATGCCGCCGCGGAATTCCAGCAGTGCTAGGTGGTTCTTTATCGCCTGCAGATAAATATCGTTGAGCTCCTCGACGATCATGCCAAAAAAGCGTCGGAATCCCTGGGAGCGGAATTTGGAGCTGTGCTCGTCAGCGAGCTTCTTGAGGCGCTCCAATGATCCAACAAACAATCCAAGTGCCTCGACGGATCTGTGCAAGAGGGAGTCCGGGGAGGAGAGCGAGAACCAGCCCCAGATATGCTTTTCGCGTTCAATGGCATTGACTGCGAGAGAGTAGAGATCTTGCACGATATCTGGGAATTCCAAACTTTCCGCAAGTATCTCCTGCCGATAGACAATCGCTTCCCGGCTTTTTACGCTCGCGAGTACGGCGCTTCTGACGACTTGGAACAGAAACTCATCGCTTCCGGCCATCGCTCGAAATAAAGTGTTCAGCTCTAGATCTTGGATCAGTTCCCGAGCATTGGGGGGTACGCCTTCTTCGAGAGTGAAGTCGCGATCACAAAACATGAGGAAAACCTTCATGATCCGGTTACCCCGCTTTGCCTCGCGTCGACCCGCGCAATCACAGCATCATAGGTCAGGTGATATTTTTCGGCGATTGCAGCGGCGTAGGCAAGCCCGTCTGCTGGTTTGCGAATGACCTTGAATGTTCGCTGTTGCGGATCCGTGGGATTGACCATGCTGACCATGCTCACTGTCGCTTCGTTGAAGGAAGCCATCTCGTCTAGAAAAGTGACGGTGACGCAAAGTATGTTTAGTGCCGCTACCCGCTTCATCACCTCGCGGTTCAGAAAGAGCGCATCACCCATCGTCGTAGACAGGAAGCTTTCGTTCATAATGAGGATACTGTTTGGTGTCGCCTTCTCGAGGATCGCGTTGATGCGGATCAGCTCATCTTCGAGCTTCCCACGCAGATTCTTGATGTCCTCCTCCCTCTCGAAATGCGTGAAAAGCTTGTCAAACAGGAACAATTTTGCCGACGCACCCGGTACTGGACAGCCAAGAGCCGCCAAATAGTGGAGCTGTCCGAAAGTACGGGCGAACGTGGTTTTGCCGCCTTGGTTTGGCCCAGACACAACGAAGATGCGTTCCGGTTCTTCCAAGTTGAAGCTGTTCGTGACAACATTTTTTCGGGCATTATTCAACTGAATGGCAAGCGCGAGATCGTAGGTGTCGACCGCTTGGATTTCTTTCGAATCAATACTGACGCTGGGGAGGCAGAACGGGAGCCCAGCCTTCTTCAACTCTTCTAACTGTTCGAGGTAGGCGGTGTAGAACTGCACCTCCCGATCGAATCTGGCAATCAGTTCATGAGAGTAGTTGCGATAGCGATCGAAGTAGTCGTCGAGGTGCGCGAAGACTTCCGAATGCAGCGCAGCAACCAGGTCGAGGATTCGCGCTTCAATGTGAGTCATCTCCCTCGACAGAGTTAACTTGAGGCGATAGTTGCGGGGATCGGCTTGGCGGAATTTCTCGAAAGTTTTGAGAACTTCTTCGCTGTAGTCGCCTCGTCTGTGATCGCGATCGACTGCAACATGTCCTTGGTAAATGTGGAGCGAGTATCGAACCTTCGCGAGAGCGGCTCGGACCTGTTCCGTTTCATCCCTGAGGTTGGTGAATTCTTCTGAGCCGGAGTAGCGTATCAGAAAATCGCGAATCGCTTGGAAGCCTCTCGATGAGAGGCTCAAGGAGAACAAGCCCTCTGTGAGGTCCCGCGTCGCATTGCAATACGTCTCAACCCCATCGAGAAAGGCAGCCTGCTTTTGACGCTTGTAGTATCGCTTTTCGGAAACCGCCCGGTGAGCGCGCATCTTCTGCATGCTCTCGGCAAATAACCGAACAAGCTGCAGCAGGTGAGCATTTTCCAAAAGATCCCGGAAGACCTCTTGACGATAACGAACGGCTTCGACGCGAGCCAGTGGAGTGTAAAAGAATGGCTTGAGATCGTATTCGTCCCGGCCGGCAGTAATCGCGTTGACAATCTGGTCAAGATTCAAATCGAGAAAGAACTCTGGAGCCTCTTGCTGCTCCACTTGCCCGTCACCATCCCCCGAGTCGAAGAGAATACTCGGGAATACTGCGGTTTCGCGAGTCGCTCCGTCTGGTCCAGTAGGGGGCCAACGGTGAAATTCTTTCGAAGAACTGAAGTTCGGGTGATTGGCGGGGTTTGCGGGCACAGACAACTCCTCATGTCTTCTTCGTAGGAGTCATCTTCCCCTCGCTTCCGGGGCATATAAGAGTGGACTCCAACACCCGCCTCTTATCAGTATCAAAAGCAGTGCAACGGTATGTCAATCGCCACGCATTTCGCGGGCGTGAGCTTTTTGAGCGACTGCGAGATCAAGACGCCTTTCGCAATTAGCACCTTGACAATTAGGCCCTTACGGTTCAATATGTTCGCATTACATGTCGGGACGGTGATGGAACTCCACCGATAACCGCCTTCACGGCTGATGATTCCTACCCTCAAAGGAGTTGCGCCGTGAAGAAGATCATGCAGAAATCCACCTTACAACATCAGCAATTGGCATCAGATCCTCTCCTGCGGATTCCCCAATTGACCGCGCCCAGGTTGTGCCAGGCGACCGCTTCGGTCGCCGTCCGGCGCTGCTGAAAAAGGTGCGCTAAAGGCGGCTTCTTCGTTCCTTGCACTGAGTAGCCACTCAACATTCAAAGCCGAGGGAAGTTCTGATGGCACGGACGATTCTCTACAACCTCATTCAACTCTTGTTCGTACTCGGCTTCGCCCCTCTGTACTCCGGCGTGCTCAGCCGATTTAAAGAAATCATTCAAAGCAAGCGTGGACCAAGTGTTTTTCAAGCTTATAGGGATCTCTGGAAGCTCTTCCACAAAGACGAGGTTGTCTCGTCGGAAACTACATGGATCTTTCGCGTAACGCCCTATCTGGTTTTTATCGTTCCCCTATTCGTCGCGAGCCTGATTCCCGTTCTCACGGACTACCCTCTCGCCTTTGCGTTTATGGGCGATATGCTCGCAGGAGGGTTCTTCCTCGGGCTTGGAGGTTTTTTCGCCGCATTAGCAGCGGTCGACACAGGGAATCCTTATGGTCCCATGGGGGCGAGCAGAACGCGAATGGTTGGGTTCCTCGCCGAGCCGGTCTTCATGATCGTGTTCTTCACTGTCTCGTTCGTGGCCCAATCCACCATTCCGTACATCGTTCAAAAGAAATGGGTGGAAAGTCCTGCCGCATTCTTCTCTCCGGCTCACATTCTTTTACTCATCGCGTTTCTGATGCTGATTTTGGCGGAGGGTGGAAGAATTCCCGTGGATAACCCAACCGGGCACTTCGAACTCGCGATGATCGATGAGTCGAAAGGGCTCGAATACTCCGGGCGGGGTGCAGCATTGATGAAGTGGGGAGGCCAGATGAAATTCCTTGTGCTCACCTGCATCTTTCTCAACGTGCTTTTGGCACCGTGGGGCTTGGCCGGCGGAGTGCAACTCGGACATGTATTGCTTGCTATTCCATTAATCCTGTTCAAGATTCTGTTGTTCACGATTGTCCTGGTGATGATCGAGTCTTCGCTTGCGAAGTTGCGTCTCTTTCGCATTAGCGAATTCCTTGGAGCCGCCTTCATCATCTCTGTCGCGGCGATGATCGCGAGCATTTTTTCAGCTTCCGCTGCATAGAAAAGGACTCCGCGTGGCAAGTGCTCAGACACAGCTGATTGAAGGACTCAACGCGCTGGCCGCGGGATTCATTCTGTTGACGGCGTTCGGAATGGTGGCAACACGCCAGGTACAAGGGGTGCTGCGCTTTTTCATCGTCCAGTCTGCTTTTCTGGCTGCCTCTGCATTCTTGATCGGGTTCGATCGCGGCTCGATTCACCTTATGGCTCTCGGCGTTATCACCATCGGCGCAAAGGTCATTGCGATTCCTTGGGTTCTCAAGCGGACGCTCCCCGGCGATCTCTATGAGCGGCGCGAAATCGACCAAGTGATTAACATACCTTCATCACTTCTACTGGCGCTCCTTCTCGCGATTGCTGCAGAGTTTCTGGTCGGTCCGTTGCTCAGCGAATCGATCGACCCTGTCGTTCATGTCAATCTCCCAATCGGGCTCGCTGGCATTCTGATCGGCGCTTACTCGTTGATTGCGCGGCGCGAAG
>JASIJW010000274.1:0-2935 GCA_030050035.1 Acidobacteriaceae bacterium
GGGAAGCGCTGGTTGGCGTAAAGATTCACTTCGAGCGCAAGGCTGCGGTTGGGCGCAGGCGCCTGGTCGAGAAATGCCTCGAGTTCGGTTCCCGAGAAAACGGCGGTGACCTTCAGCATCAGCGCGCGGTAAGCGGCATTGCGTCGCTGGCGCAAATAAAAGCGCGCCAGTTTGGCGTACCATCCGGTGTCCTGGAATTGATCGATGGCACGCTGGTAAACCTCTTCTTCCTGAGCGTTGAGTTGATTCTGGTCGAGGAAATCGGCGAGCCGCTGGTAGAGCCCGGGATCCTGCGGGTTGCGATCGAGCTCGCCGCGAAGCACATTGAGCGCGTCGGGCAATCGGTTTAGGGCCACCAGCCGCGCGAGATAACGATCGAGCACTTCGGCATATTCACGAGAGCGTGCGGCTCGACCGGCCGTGGTCATCGCGGCTGAGCCGTCGTTGTCGTCAGTCTGCGCGGAGGGAGCGGGCGATTCTTCGCTCTCCACCGACTTGCTGTACGAAGCGCTGTCAGAACCGATCGGAACGCCATCGGCGCCAGCTGCGAGCTCTTTCAGCAAATCCTGATAGAGCGCAAACTCCTTTTCTGTCTGGTTGGTGCGCGCATAGGTTCCGGCAAGTTGCATGGCCACCTGAACGCGGCCGGTAAAGCGCGGAAAGTTCGCGAGAATTGCCGTTCCCTCGCGAATCACCTCATTGTCATCGCCATACGCGGCATAAGCCTGCATCAGGCTGGCGTGTAGCTGCGGACGGGAGGCATCATCAGGAAAGCGGCTGTCGATCTCTGCGAGCAGCTCCGCGGCTTTGGCGCGGTGGAAGTAGGCTGAGGCTCGCTGATCCTCTTTGGCATATTCGTCCTGAGGATCCTGGGCGTTGAGAAAGAGCGAAAGAATGCCATTGAGGTAGCCGGGGCCGCGGTCCATGGTGGCGATGTTGCGATAGAGAGCTAGGTTGCCGGCACCCACACGCAGCGGCTGATCGGGATTCGCGAGCAGAATTCGCGTCAGTCCGACGAGCCCCTTCTCTTCTGCGCCGGGAGTGCTTTGGTTGGCCGCCAGCGCGTAGTAGTAGCGCGCCGCCTCTGGGACGTCTTGCACCGACTCGAAGAGGTGCGCGAAGGTGTCAAGCTCATCAGCGCTCCAGGCAGCTCCCGCAGTATTCTTCTTGTCGCCATAGTCGTTGAGGACAGCCTTTGCCGAGTCGATCTGTCCCTGCTGCTGATAGAGGTAGAAGAGGCGCGCTGCGTCATTCAGGTCAGAGGGATCGGCGGCGAGTTTGGCGCGCAGTTGGTCGGCAAATTGGCGCTGCATGCCGCTCTTGAGGACCAGAGCGTAATAGCTCGCGATCAACTGCTGCGGCCAAAGCGGCTCAAAGCTGCGCTCATAAACGGCTAGCCCGTCTTGCGGTGAGCCGCGCCGCGCAGCCAACTCGGCCTCAGCTTCGACGGGAAAGACGCGATCGGCGGGAAACGCCGACCGGTAACGCGCGACGAGATCGGAGGCGGCGGAAAAGTCCCGGCCATCCAGAAGAAACGCGAGTTGGCGGGAATAGAGAGCCTCTTCCTGCGGGTAACGCGCTACGAATTCTGCATAAATCTGCGCTACTGTGGCGCGAGGCAGGTTGAACTGCGCGGCGACTCTGAGTGCGCGCTCCCAGGCGAGCCAGGAGCGCTGAGATTGCGGCGCGGTCCATCGTTCCTGCGCGCCTGCGGGAGCTTTGCCCACAAATTCAAGTACCGCGAGTTCCTCCTGCGGCTTGAGCCGGCGGTCATAGAAATCGGCGAGGTCAAGATGCGCCGCCACTGGATCGGTCGCTCGCTCCGCCCAGGTCTGCCAGTCGCGCTCCGCCGCATCGAAATTGAGGGCCCGTTCTTCCTCGAGTGCGCGCAGCGAATAAAGCGCCGCGGACTTGTCGCTGCTCTGCGTGAGATCGGTCAGCGCAGAAACGGCTTCACCGGGCGGGCGACGGAAGAGAAACTCTCCGCCCGGCAACTGCATGAGCCGGTAGAGTGCTTTTTCCGTGCCGGAGCCGGATTCCACATTTTCAATCCACTGCTCGAATCCCTCGCCCGGCGCGAAAAAGATTCCCACAGGAAGACGCAGCAGGTGCGAGGCTCCTGCTACGATCCCTCCTACGAGGAGAAATCCGCAGAGGATGGCAGCCGGCATCGCGGTCTTACGGGACCACTTCAATCTGCACCTCCGCACTGCCCAGATTGTGCGCCACGTCTTCGGCGGTTACGGTCAGAACATAGTTGCCGGCGGGAAGGCCGGGCGGAAGCCACAATTGTCCGGTACTTGCTTCAGCCTCGCGATTCCAGTGCAGACTCACTGGGGCAAGTCCCTCCAGGCGCGCCGTAAGCGTGCGCGTGCTGGCAGAGGCATTCACACTGAGCGGCACGATTTCGCCGGGTCGAAAACGGGTCCGTGCAAGGCGAACTTTCACGGACGGCGGCTTGGAAAGGATCACAAAGCTCTTCGACTCTCGATAGACCTGGCCGTCTTTGTCCCGGAGCACCAGCCGCACCGGGTAGGCGCCGTCGGTCATCTCTGGCGGTGCAAGAAAGCGCGTCTCCCACATGTCTTCTTCAGCGAGATAGCGCAACGGCTTCTCCAGCCCGAAGGGAAACAGCGCAATAACCGACACAATGGCCGGATCGGTGTGAATGCGAAGGACGGGATCGCCGGGGCGGATAACGCGCGGCCGCAGCAGAGCCCGCGGCGCAGCCAGAAAGGAAGTGTACGGCGTGATGAACTTGTACTTCTGGGCGAGACGGATGATTTCGTCGATGGCAGCTTCAGTTTCGCCGTTGCGAGCGATCTCGTCGAGAAGCGCCTGCACGCGCGCTGCGGCCCAGAGCCGCGGCAGTTGATCGTGATCGAGCTCCTGCGCGGGCAGCGCAACTTGGGCGTCTGTGCGGAGCGACTGTCCC
>JASIJW010000275.1:0-14500 GCA_030050035.1 Acidobacteriaceae bacterium
GCACGAGGATCGCATCCACGCCGGTCATCGCCAGCAACCGCATGCGTTCGGCAAGCGGCGTGATGAGGCGCGGCGCAGTGGCCGGACGCAGGAACTGCTCGGGGTGGGGATTGAAGGTAATGGCGAGCGACCGTACTCCGCTCAAGCGCGCATCGGCGGCGGCAGCCGAAAGGATTTCCCGATGACCGCGATGCACACCATCAAAGACCCCAATGGCGGCAACCGTCGGCCCGAAATCCGCCGGAATTTCATCCACGGATGAGTAAACAGGAATTTCGCGCGCGTCAGGCTCGGCCACGACGCTGCGGGGAAGAATATTCATCGCGCCGCTCATAGCTCGATGGGCACCGTCAGCCCGTCGTACGCCATGCGCACATTCGCCGGCAACATGCGGTTAGTCTCTTCGTGGCCCAGTTCGTGGGCAATGTGCGTGAGCCACGTGTGGCGTGCGCCCACGCGCGTGGCCCATTCCACCGCCTGCTTCACAGTGGCGTGGCTGGGGTGCGGCTCGTGCCGCAGCGCGGAAACAGTCAGCACTTCGACACCCTTGAGCAGCGCGAAGCTGTCCTCCGGAATGGTGCTTACGTCAGTCAGATACGCCGCATTGCCGAAGCGGAAGCCGCAGATGGACATCTCGCCGTGCAGCAGCGGGACAACGATGAAGTCGACGCCGTGGACGTTGTTATGTTCGCCGAGCAGCCGCAGTTCGACCTTGGCGCGCGTGGGGTAGGTGGCCGCAGGCGAGAAGGTGTAGTCGTAGACGCGCTCCAGCACCGCGGCCGTACACGCGTCAGAAAAGAGCGGGATGGGCCCGCCTGCGCGAAATGCCGCAAAGCTGAAGGGGCGCAGGTCGTCCATGCCCATGATGTGGTCGGCGTGGGCGTGTGTATAGAAAACGGCATCGACGCGCGGCAGCGCGGCGCTGAGCGCCTGCTGGCGGAAATCTGGCCCGGTATCGATGATGACCACGCGCTCGGCAACGGAGCTGTCGCGCCACCGGATGGCAACCGACGGCCGCAGCCGGTAGTCATGCGGATCGGCCGAGGTGCAGACCGCACAGCCGCAGCCCAGTGTGGGCACGCCCATCGAAGTTCCCGTGCCGAGAAATGTGAGGGTGGCGTTCATAGGGCAGCAATCAGCGGACAGCTAACAGCTTACAGTTTTCAGAGTCCGGGTTTTCGGTCTGTGCTGTGGATCACCACCACGACACACAACGATCGTCTGCATGAATGCCGAGAGCTGTCGGCTGTCAGCTGCGAGCTGCAGTTATTACTTCTTCTTCGGCGGCGGCACGGCGGGCATGGAGATCATGCCGGTGATCTCGAGGAACATCATACGCAGCTCGTAGAGCACCGACTGCAGCATGCGGTCTTCGGCGGCTGTAAGGTTGCCGCGGGTTTTTTCCGCCAGCACGCCGAGCAGGTCGATGGTGCTGCGCGCGCCAAGGATGTCAATCTGCGCGCGCTCGCCCTGTTGCGTGCCCACGCCCATCTGGATAAGGCCCGAAAGGTAGAACTGCTGGATGAGGTGCTCGAAGGTGATCGGCGGCTGCGCGCCCATGGCGGGGTTCTGCGCGCGCGCCATCTCCTCGATGCGCTGCGCTGAAGCGTCGTATGCGGCCTTCTGCTCCTTGCTTTCCTGCGCAGTGGGTGCGGGCGGCAGTTCGGGCTCCGGCTCATGCGTCGACGTGGGCGCAGCTGAGGACTGCGGTCCGGCTTTGGGTTGCGCCGGCTTTTCAGCGCCGGATTCGCCTGTCACCAGCCGCGGGCCGGCGGCTTCTGCCGATTTGGCAGACTGTGCAGCTGCGGGTGGATTTTCGCGCTCTGCCGCGGGTGCGGATTCGTGCTCTTCCTGCGCCTTCAGCTTGCGGCGATCGATCACTTCGAACTTCGGCGTATCGGTCATATTTCCTGCTTTGGTCCTACTTCCGAATCAGCTTCGGGGGTGAATTGAGCATTCGGGCCGTTCCCTGCCCTTTGGTTGCAGTGTAGGCAAAAGGCTGTTCGCGTTCTTCGAACTCGGCGCGGATCATGGCCATGGCAAAAACGCGCGAACCGTCAGCGAGCGGCAGCGCGGCTGTACTGGTAATGCGACCGACAGCCGTGCCGCCCAGCGCCAGTTCTGTTCCGGCTTGCGGTACGGGCCCTTGAAGCTCGAGCGGGCGCAGGTGCCGGTGCACGTTGCCGCGCGAGCGGATCCGTTCCACGATCTCCTGGCCCAGGTAGCAGCCTTTATTGAAATGCAAGGCGCGTGTCTGCGAGGTCTCCTGCGGCAGGTCGCGCTCCAGCATATCTACGCCATACATTGGAATGGCTTCCGCGATACGGAACGCGTCAAGCGAGGCACAGCCGATGGGCGTAGCCCCAGCCGTCCGCAGCGCCGACCACAGCAGCGGCAAACCAGCCGTGGGCAGCCAGAGCTCATAATGCGGAGCCAGCGCGCCATAGCCACGCACCATCTGCAGGTCGTAGCCGTTCCACTCCACCTGCATGCCGGTCATGGGGTGGGCAAAGCTGGGCAGGCTCAGACGGTTGAGCACCTCGCCGGCCAATGGGCCGGTAAGCCCGATCGCGGTCTCCGAGCCCGCTTCGCCGGGCGGCTCCATGCCCAGCGGCACCAGTTCCACATCGTCCATGATAATGAACTGGTTGAGATGCGCGAGCAGCTTATCGTACTGATCGGCGGCAATCTCCAGTTCCAGGCCCGATTCGCCGGCAAACGGCGTGCCCAGAAGCGGGTCCGCACTGCCGTGCGCCGCGCCGGCTGTCTTTTTACCCCTGGCCTCGGTCCTGCGGCGCTGCGGCGAAAGCTCTTCGCCGCCCCGCCATACTGTCAGGTCGCCCTGTATATGCCCCTGGGCATTCAGGATCAGGTTCCAGGCGCCGGTATTCGGGAACAGGTCATTGACTGTGTTGGTCACCATCCCGCTCAACCAGCGGAAGCGATCCTCGCCGCGCACGGAAATCCGCCGCTTCCAGCCAAGGTCGTGAACGGCGGCTTCGGTCACCAGAGCCGCTGTTTCCCGCTCCGGCGCGTCCAACTGTTGTGGAGTCAATACGCCTCGGTAAGCAACCAGCTTATGAGGGGGCGCCGCAGAATCGAGCAAAGCGGCCAGCGCAGTGGCCTGAAGGGATTGCGCAAGGTCGATTTCCGTCATGGGAGAAGCATTTTCCGCTGTCTGGCGCCAATTTTTTTCACGCACCAAAGACGCCTGACCGCATCCTGATTATAGCCTTGGTGATGAAGAGAGTGAGCGGCTGCTATGAGCATCCAAACAAAAGACGCGGTGAAAGATTGCCAATGGGTGCGGCACGACGCTCGGGGGGAAGGACAAGAACCTATGAATTCCAGGTACGGATGGCAACGGTGGATGGCAACAGCTGCAGGCCGTTCCGCGGTTTGGCTCGCAGCATGGGCTACGGCTCTGTGCCTGGCCACCGGCGTAGCAGCGGCGCAGCAGGATAAGACGCCGGCAGCCCCTCCGCAGGCCCAGTCACCGAGCCAGACGCCGAAATCGACTCCGGACTCCGGCCAGGCCGGCGCGGCCAAGCCCGATACTCACGCCGATACTCACATTACGCCCGAGCAGGCCAAACAGCTGTTCGCCCTGGTCGACGAGCTCATCCAGTTCTCCTCGCAGGAGACAGGGCTGCCCATCAAGAGCACCGTCAAGCGCCGGCTGACCACCCGCGCCGAAGTGGAGAAGTATCTGGACGAGAAATTCGACGACGACCAGGGGGCCAAGCGGTTGCAGCGCGACGAGATCGTGCTCAAGAAGTTCGGCCTGCTCGATCGCGACTTCCAATTGAGGCCCTTCCTGGTTGCGCTGCTTAAAGAACAGATCGAGGCCTACTACGACGCAAAAACCAAGACCGTCAACCTGCTGGACTGGGTGGACGTCGACGAGCAGAAGCCGGTGCTGGCCCACGAGCTGACGCATGCCCTGCAGGATCAGCACTCGAACCTGGAAAAGTGGGACGACCAGACTCCGGACGACGTGTCCACCAACTTCTCCGGCGACACCGACCACCTGTCCAAGGACGAGATGGACACTGCGCGCGACGCCGTAGCCGAAGGCCAGGCCACGGCCGTGATGATGGACTACGTGCTCAAGCCGCTGGGCAAGAGCCTCATCAAGGATCCCGAAGTGCTTGATGTGGTGAAAGAGCAAATGACCGGCTCCGACTCGCCGGTCATGGCGCGCGCGCCGCTCCTGCTTTCCGAATCCATGCTCTTCCCCTACCGCGAAGGCCTGAGCTTTGAGCAGGATGTGTGGATGGACGAGGGCCAGAAAGCGGCCTTCGCCGGCGCACTCGACCGCCCGCCGACATCCACCTGGGAGATCATCAACCCGCGCGAATACGAGAAGAAGCACATTCCAGCCATTCCGCTGCTGCCCGACATTCACCCGTTGGTGGACGCCACGTACCGGCCCTATGACATCGGCCAGGTGGGCCAGCTCGATCTGCATATTCTCGCCGAGCTGTTCGGCGGCGACGGCGCGGCCAGCGACCTTACGCCGGCCTGGAACGGCGGCATTTACTGGGCCGGCCAGTTGCGCAGCGCCAAAACACCGGCCGAGCAGGACAGCACAAAATCGCTCGCGCTCTTCTATCTCTCGTCGTGGAGAAACGACGAATCAGCGACTGCCTTTGCCCGTCTCTACGCCGACAACCTGGCCCGTAAATATTCCTCGGTGCATGCTGTGCAGACTTCAACCGTGTCAGCTCCGTCTGAAACCGGCGCCGTGGAGCAAGTCTTCGCGACCGACGAGGGACCGGTCGTGATTACCACCAAGGGCAGCCTGGTGTTTGTGGCCGAAAGCTTCCCGCTGCCCCTCGCGCGCAAGCTCGCCATGCTCATCCTCGAGGACCAGGGAACTGGCGATGTGCGAACGGCCGAAAACGCGCCGCCTTATTTGCAGAATCAGCAAAAGGGACAGGGCGCGGAGCAGCCGGCCCTGCAGCCATTGAGCGGTGACCTGGTGCGCTTCTTCCAAAACTGCGGCGTGATGAAGTTCGCCGTTGATGCCTCGCTGCGCGCCGCGCACTGAACAAAACAGGAAGCCTTTGGCTCACTGAACTTCCCGTGTCCCATCCTTTCGCTGTTCTTTTTGACGCGAAGGCATGGGACACTCCCGCAATACCCGTGCCCTGCCGCGATATGATGATTACCCGGAGCGGTATCATTCCTTCTTTTTTTCTGAGGCAGGCAAGTGCAAGGCAAGCTCGAGCTGATGCTGGGACCGATGCGGAGCAACAAGACCGCCGAGATGCTGCGCCGCTGTGAGATGCGGCGCCAGTACGCCAAGCAGCACGTCGTGGTGCTTAAGCCGAGCGAAGACACCAAGGGCGGCCCGGGCATGGTTGAGAGCCGCAACCCCAACGGCAACTCGAAGTGCAAGGCCATCGATTTCAACTCCGCAAACCCGTGGGAAGCGCTCGAGGCCATCGACAGGACCGAGCAGCAGATCGGAAAACGGGTCGAGTGCATCGCCATCGACGAGGGGCAGTTTGTCAGCGAACTCTTTCTGTTCGTCAAGAACCTGCTTGATGGCGGCCATGACGTGCTGGTGGCCGGGCTCGATCTCGACTTCCGCGCCATGCCGTTCGGCGAAATGCTGAACCTCACCTGGCTGGTGAACGCCTACGGCGGCAGCATTACCGAGTGCATGGCCTACTGCTCCTGCGGCGCGCGCGCCCTTTATTCGCAGCGCCTCATCGATGGCAAACCCGCGCCCTACGATAGCGCCATTAAAGTTCCCGGCGACTCCTATGAGCCTCGCTGCGCGGAACATTTCGTGCTCCCCGGAAGGCCACGCTAGTATCCGCGTCAGTTCCGGTTTGCAGCACAAATCTCTCGTAACCTTCCACAGTTGAAGTAGTCTCCCATCCAGCCGATGGGAAAGACATGGCTGCCCGCCGACCGCGCACGGCGGACTGTGCGAATTTGCGACACAAAATTAGCGAAACCGAAAATTTGCGAAACCGAATATGCGAGCTTGTGCGGTTTGCGCATGAACCCGTTTCTCGAAAACTTTGAGATGGAAAACGTTAAGATGATCGATTGCACGCTCCATCCTGAATTGACACCGTGCAGCAGGCACGTGGCTTCGCCTCTGGGCTCGCCTCTGGGCACGTCTACATTAATCTCTCCAGGAGGGCGCGCATGATCGCCATCCTCGGCATCGTCATGGTGCTAGCCGCCGTCGTGGGCGGCTTTCTGATGGAAAAAGGCCATCTGCTGGTCCTGGTGCAGCCGGCCGAGCTGCTGATCATCGCCGGCGCGGCCACTGGAGCTGTCGTAGTCGCCAATCCACTGCGCATCCTCAAGGACATCGGGGCCGGCCTGGCCGGTGTCTTTAAGGGTTCTGCGTTTACCCGCCAGCGTTACCTCGACACGCTGCGCATGATGTACCTGTTCCTGAACAAGGTGCGCAAGGAGGGCCTGCTCTCGGTGGAAATAGACGTGGATAAACCGCAGGAAAGCGCGATCTTCAAAAATTTTCCCGTATTCCTGGCCGATCATCACGCAATGCAATTTCTCTGCGACACGCTGCGCACGGCCATCAGCGGCGGCGTTGAGCCGTTCGACATGGACCAGATGATGGAGCTCGACATGGAAGTCCACCATCGCGCAGCGCTGCAGCCGGCCGATGCGCTCTCCGCCGTGGCCGATTCGTTGCCCGGTATGGGCATTGTGGCCGCAGTGCTCGGCGTGGTCATCACCATGGGCGCGCTCGGCGGGCCGCCGGAAGAGATCGGCAAACACGTGGCCGCGGCGCTGGTGGGCACGTTTCTCGGCATCCTGCTGTGTTATGGCGTAGTGGGGCCGCTCGGCGCCAACATGCGCAAGGCGGTCGAGGAACACAACGAATACCTGCACGTTTTGCGCGTTCTCGTGCTGTCGTTCCTTAAAGGCTGCGCGCCCATCATCGCCATCGAAATGGCGCGGCGTGCGATTCCGGCTCATGCGCGGCCGTCATTCGACCAGATGGAAAAGGCCTGCAAGAACAAGACCGATGCAGCGGACGCAGCCGCAGCCTAATATGATCCGGCCACTGATCATTGACTACTGAACTCTGACCACCGTGAACATGACAGCCAAGCCAGCGCCCATCATCGTGATCAAAAAGAAATCCGCGCACCACGGCCACCACGGCGGCGCGTGGAAGGTGGCCTACGCCGACTTCGTCACCGCTCTCATGGCGCTGTTTATCGTTCTGTGGCTGATGAACCAGAGCCAGCAGATGCGCAAGGCTGTAGCCGGCTACTTCAACGATCCCAGGGGCACGGGCGGCCTGCTCGGCACCGAAATGTCCGGAAGCGGCCCCGATGTGCAGACCGACGAAAACCGCCGGCAACTGGAGCAGCTCAAAGAGCGGCTCGAGAAGGAAATCGAATCGAAAAAGGAGCTCCAGAAGCTTTCCAACCAGATTGAGATAACCATTACGCCCGAAGGTCTGCGTATTGAGCTGGTGGAAGGCAAAAACGGAACCTTCTTTGAGAGCGGTAGCGCGCAGTTGAGCGCGAACGGCCAGGAGCTGCTGGCTCTGCTCGCCGCCGAGCTCAGGACACTGCCCAACAAGCTGCTCATTGAAGGCCATACCGATGCCGCCCGTTACTCTAGTGACTCCGCCTACAGCAACTGGGAACTCTCTGCCGATCGCGCCAACGCCGCGCGGCGCCTCTTGCAGCAGAACGGCGTGCGCGCGGACCAGGTAACGCAGATCCGCGGCTACGCCGACCAGATGCTGCGCGTCAAAAACAATCCCTACGATCCATCGAACCGGCGCATCACCATCCTGGTAAAGAACGCGCCCAATGGCACGCCCCCACCGCTCTCGCCTGACTTTGCGGCCCCTGCAAAAAAATAAAAAGCGTGCCCCGCACCTTGCGCCGCATTTGTTTTAGGCGCTAAGCGACAGAAGCCGCAGCCGCAACCGCCCGCAGGCGCAATAGTGTACTCTGATTCCATCCAGGAACCGGTCTCCAGAGGAGCTCTCTTTTCCATGACCATCGTTGCCGGCGTCGATTTCGGCACGCTCAGCGTGCGTGTGACACTTGTGGACAGCGTAAAAGGCCCGATCGGCACGGCCAGCGCCGAATACCCGCTGCACCGCCGGCGTGACGACCCAAACTACGCCACGCAGTCGCACGCCGACCAGATGAACGCGCTCGCCGCGGCCACACGCCAGGCGCTCGCAACCACCGGAATCGGCGGCGACCAGGTAGCGGCCATCGCGCTCGACACCACCGGCTCGAGCGTCATCCCTGTTGGCGAGAATCTCGAACCGCTCGACGACTACTACCTGTGGTGCGATCACCGCGCCTTTGCCGAAGCCGAGGAGATCACGCGCAAGGCGCACGAGCTAGGCTTTGAAGGCATCGGCTGGTGCGGCGGCGTCTACTCGCACGAGTGGGGATTCGCCAAACTCTTGCATTGGCTACGCTCTAATCCAAAGCAAAGAGAAAAATTCGTCACCGCGCTCGAGCACTGCGACATGGTCGCCGCCACGCTGAGCGGCGTAACGCGCGTCGAAGACCTCAAGCGCAGCGTTTGCGCCATGGGCCACAAGTGGATGTGGAACCCGAAGTGGGGCGGGCTGCCGCCGGAGAGTTTTCTTGTCGCGGTCGATCCGCTCTTTACCGGCATCCGCGCGAAACTTGCCGGCGAATATCTCACCAGCGATCACCTCGCCGGGCATCTTTCGGAAAAATGGGCCGCGGCGCTTGGCCTGCGGGCCGGCATTCCGATTCCTGTAGGCGCGTTCGACGCCCACTGGGACGCGATCGGCTCACACATCCGCGAGGGGGACGCGGTGAATGTCGTCGGCACTTCCACATGCATCATCGCCATGGCCCGCCAGGCCGAGCTCGTTCCCGGCGTCTGTGGCGTGGTCCCGGGCAGCGTGCACCCGGCGTACACGGGAATCGAAGCCGGGCTCTCAGCCACCGGCGACATCTTCGATGCGATTGCGAAGCGCGCGAACACCACCGTCGCAGCGCTCTCTCAAGGCCTAGATCAGTACAAGGCCGGGCAGACGGGCCTGCTACGCCTGAGCTGGGACAACGGCGACCGCACAGTGCTCGTCAACCCCGAACTGGGCGGCGTAACGCTCGGCTGGAACCTGGTGCACACCGCACAGGACGAGCTCTTCGCGGCCATCGAAGGCACAGCCTTCCACACGCGCATCATCCTCGAGCGCATGGCCGAGCACGGCGTGCGCATCGACCGCGTGATCAACGCCGGCGGCATTCCACAGAAGAACGAAGTTCTGAATCGCATCTATGCCAACGTGCTGAACAAGCCGGTGCTGGTGCCGGCCGGGATTCCCACCAGTCTTGGCTCGGGAATCTTTGCGCTACTCGCGGCAGGCGCGTACAAATCCATCGAAGAAGCGCAGAACGCAGTCTGCCTGCCGTTCCGCACCGTTGAGCCGGACCCGAAAGCGGCTGCAGTGTATGAGCAGCTTTACCCGCTCTACCGCGATGTGTACTTCGCACTCGGCAGCCGTGAGGCGCGGCCACTGGCCCTGGGTCGCGTGCTGGCTGAACTGCGGCGCATCGCGGCCGAGGTTCGCAAAGGCTGATTGAGCGCATGGATCTCCCGCCCTTTCTGCACAAAACGCGGAAAGGACGGGGCACGGCATTGAACAGGCACGATTGGTCGCGTCTCCTAAAATGGATATGTTCGAACCCAAGGAGCGCGACCCGATGAGCACCTCTCCCTCACTGCTTACGCAAATTTCAGCCGCTCTGACTCTTTTCCCACTGGTTGGATTTTCAGCGATGGCACAGTCCGCTCAACAGCAGCAACCCGCGCCCTTTGGCCCCAACAATCCCTTCTACGCCGAAAGCACGCTGCCCTTTCACGCACCTCCTTTCGACAAGATCAAGGACTCCGACTACCAGCCGGCCATCGACGCCGGCATGGCGCAGCAGCTCAAGGAAGTGGACGTCATCGCCAACAATCCCGCGCCGCCGACCTTTGAGAACACTGTAGTCGCGTACGAAAAAACCGGCCAGCTACTCAATCGCGTGATGCAGGTCTTCAACTGCGTCACCGCCGCGAACACGAACGACGAATTGCAAAAGGTGCAGGCATACGAGGCGCCGCGCCTGTCAGCCGAGCAGGACGCGATTTTTCTCAACACCAAGCTTTTCGCGCGCATTAAGACCGTCTATGAGAATCGCAGCGCATTGCACCTCGATTCCGAATCTCTGCGGCTGGTCGAGTACGACTACCAGCAGTGGGTCAAAGCCGGCGCCAATCTCTCCGATGCCGACAAGGAGAAGCTGAAGAAGCTCAACGAAGAAGACGCGACGCTCGAAAATGCCTTCATGACCAAGCTGCTGGCAGCGGCGAAAGACGGCGCCTATTCGACAAGCGAGCCTGCTGCGCTGGCTGGGATGAACCCGGCACAACTGGCCGCGGCCGCACAGGATGCGAAGCAGCGCAACCAGCAGGGCCATCAGCCAGAATGGCTGGTTCCTTTGCAGAACACCACGCAGCAGCCCGATCTGGCCGTCCTGACCAATCGCGCCACGCGCCAGGCGATCTTTGAGAACTCGTGGAACCGCGCCGAGCGCGGCGACGCGAACGACACGCGCGCCACCATTGCGCGCCTGGCCGAGTTGCGCGCGCAGAAGGCGGCGCTGCTCGGCTTTCCCAATTACGCAGCCTGGGAATTGACCGACCAGATGGCAAAGACGCCCGAGGCCGCCGTCAACTTTGTAAATGCGCTGGTGCCAGCTTCAACGGCCAGAGCGGCAACGGAAGCCAAGGAAATCCAGGCGCTCATCGATAAACAGAATGGCGGTTTTACGCTTGAGCCCTGGGACTGGGAGTTCTACTCCGAGCAGGTGCGCAAAGCCAGATACGACCTGAACGAAAGCGAGGAGCGGCCGTACTTCGAGCTCAACAACGTTCTTCAGAACGGGGTCTTTTACGCGGCGCATCAGCTCTACGGAATCACCTTCAAGGAGCGCAAGGATATCCCTGTTTATCAACAAGACGTTCGCGTCTTCGAGGTCTTCGACGCGAGCGGCAAGCCGCTGGCGCTGTTCTACTGCGACTATTTCAAGCGCGACAACAAGAACGGCGGCGCGTGGATGGACTCTCTCACCACGCAATCCAAGCTGCTGGGCCAGTTGCCGGTCGTCTACAACGTGGCCAACTTCCAAAAGCCGGCCCCGGGCGAGCCGGCGCTGCTCACCTTCGATGACGTGACGACCATGTTCCACGAGTTCGGCCACGCACTGCATGGGATGTTCGCCAACACCCAATACCCGAGCCTGAGCGGCACGCAAACGCCGCGCGATTTCGTTGAGTTTCCGTCGCAATTTAACGAGCATTGGGCCAGTTACCCGGCGGTGTTCGCGCACTACGCCAGGAACTACAAGACTGGTGCGCCCATGCCGCCCGAACTCGTAGCGAAGATTAAGAAGGCAGAGACCTTCAACCAAGGGTACCTGCTTACCGAGATCCTGTCTGCCGCCGAGCTCGATCTCGCGTGGCACACGCTGCCCGCAAGCGCGCAGCTCGAAAACCCCGACACGTTTGAAAAAGACGCGCTCGAAAAATCGAAGCTCTGGATCAGCTACGTTCCGCCGCGCTACCGTTCGAGTTACTTTCTGCACATCTGGGCCAACGGCTATCAGGCCGGCTATTACGCCTACCTGTGGACGGAGATGCTCGACGATAACGCCTTCCAATGGTTCGAAGACCATGGCGGAATGACGCGCGCCAACGGCGACCGCTTTCGGCAGATGGTGCTGTCGCGCGGCAACACGCAAGACCTCGAAAGGATGTACGACGCCTGGCTGGGCCATAAGCCGACGATCGAGCCGATGCTCAAGTTCCGCGGCCTGGTAGAGGCCGATACAGCGGCGGGCAGTAAAGCTTCGAAGCCCGATCACCAGTAATACGCCTCGAACCTCTTAGGTCCGCGCCAGCGCACGCTGGTCTGTCACTATAATCCAATCCGTATGAGCACGCCGGCCGTCGCAAAGATTGAGAAGTTGCGGAACGAGATCCGCCGTCACGAGCACCTTTATTACGTGCTCGACAAACCTGAAGTCAGCGACGCAGAGTATGACGCGCTGATGAACGAGCTGAAGCGGCTGGAGGATGCGCACCCAGAGCTGGTTACGCCCGACTCGCCGACGCAACGCGTGGGCGGCAAGCCGGCCGAAGGTTTTCAAAAGGTGCGGCACTCGCGGCCCATGCTCTCGCTCGATAACGCCTATAGCCAAGAAGAGCTGACCGACTGGGACCGGCGCGTGCGCGAGCTCGCCGGCAGCCTGCCCGTCGAGTACACCGCCGAACTCAAGCTCGACGGCCTGAGCCTGGCGCTGCACTACTCGAGCGATGAAGCGGGAGGGGCGCTGCTCACCGCAGGTCTAACGCGCGGCGACGGGCAGATCGGCGAAGACGTAACCTCGAATGTGCGGACGATCCGTAGCGTTCCGCTTCGTCTTCTGGCCGAGAAGCTCGACAAGCTCGGACTTCCCCAGGCAATTGAAGTGCGGGGCGAGTGCGTGATGCCCGAGAAAGCCTTCGAGCGGCTCAATGAAGAGCGCGAGCGCGAAGGCCTCGCGCCCGCCGTTAACCCGCGCAACGCCGCGGCAGGCACGCTGCGCACGCTCGAGCCTTCCATCGTCGCCAACCGACGGCTGGTTTTCTACGCGTATTTTCTCTTGGTCAACACCGAACGTGGGAGCGAGTACTGGCCACGCGGGCAGGAGGCCACACTCGACGCGCTCACCGCGCTCGGTTTCCGCGTGAACCCGCACCGCGGGCGCATGCACTCTGTGGAAGGAATGATGCAGTTCATCGAGCAGGCAGAAAAGCAGCGCACCACGCTGGGCTACGAGATCGATGGCGTGGTCTTCAAGGTTGATGCGCAGGCCACGCAGCAGCGGCTCGGCTACACTGGCCGCGCGCCGCGCTGGGCCATCGCCTACAAGTTCTCCGCGCAGCAGGCCGTTACACAGCTCGAAGACATCATGATCACCGTGGGCCGCAGCGGCAAGCTTACGCCCACGGCTGTGCTGCATCCGGTGTTTGTGGGCGGCGTGACGGTGAGCCGCGCCACGCTGCACAACGCGGACTTCATCGAGCGCATGGGGCTCAAGATCGGCGACTGGGTAAAGGTGGAACGCGGCGGCGACGTGATTCCGAAAGTGGCGGAAGTCATCGAAGACAAAGACCACCCGCGCGGAACGAAGAAGTTCGTGTATCCCGCCGCATGCCCGGAGTGCGGCAACGCCGTGGTGCGCGAGGAAGGCGAGGCCGACTGGCGTTGCGTGAACGCGGATTGCCCGGCCAAGCTGCGCGAGTCGCTGCTGCACTTCGGTTCACGCGGAGTGATGAACATCGAAGGACTGGGCGACGCGGCAGTTCTGCAACTGCTCGAGCGCGGACTAGTGAAGAGCGTGGCCGATCTCTACTCGCTCACCGAGGAGCAATTGGTGAGCCTTGAGCGGTTTGCAGAAAAGTCGGCGCGGACGCTGCTCAACGAGATCAAGCAATCGAAGAAAGCCGGCCTTGCGCGTGTGCTCATGGGACTCGGCATCCGCTTTGTGGGCGAGCGCACGGCCGAACTGCTGGCCCAGGAATTCGGCTCGATCGACGACGTCATGGCCGCGAGCCCCGAGGAGCTGGAGCGCGTTGAGGAGGTTGGTCCGCGCATCTCCGAGGCGATCGTCGACTTCTTTGCGCGGCCGGCGAACCGTGCGCTGGTTGAGGCGTTGAAAGAAGCAGGCGTTGAGATGACGGCCGAAAAAAAGCGGCGGTCAAACGAGCTTGCGGGGCTCACATTTGTGCTCACCGGCACGCTGCCTAACCTCACGCGCGACGAAGCAAAGCAGAGGATTGAGACTGCCGGTGGCAAAGTAGCCGGCTCGGTGAGCAAAAAAACGAACTACGTAGTGGCCGGCGAAGAAGCCGGCTCGAAGCTCGACAAGGCGCGCGAGCTTAAAGTGCCGGTGATTGACGAGACTGGGCTGCTGGCGATGCTGGAGAAGTAGCGCCACGGCGGGCCGTGGTGAGAACGAGCGGCGAAATGGCCACTGATGCCAGAAAGAGCTCGAACCACATAGTTACCTCCGCTAAGTGACAGTCAAGGGTGCTTTACCAACGCGACGATTTTGTTTTTGCCGCTGGCATGGGTGGTCATCATGCTTGCGAAAGACGGCGCGTCGTAACCTCGGGGCGCAGGCTGCGTTCGCGCTCGCGTTCCCAGGCCTCTGCGCGCCAATGGTGGCTGGCGTAACGTGGCGGCTCGACCGGCACCGGTGACGGAAGATGGTCCGCGTGAGCCGCAGAGGCAGCGGCGCGGTCAGGCATTGCCACCACGCCCGCGGCCGGCCGCAGGGGCAGCCGCGGTCCAGACAGTGGTCCAAGCAGCGATCCAGGCAGTTGAATCTCCGTCTCCGCGGGCGCAATCAGCCGCGCGGAAGATTCGCCTTCGACGTCTCCGACAGTATTCTCGACA
>JASIJW010000276.1:0-6366 GCA_030050035.1 Acidobacteriaceae bacterium
ATTCGGGCTGGGACCGCGGGCTGACTGACCATCTGTATGGCGGCGATACGAATTACCGGCTACAGCAGGAGGTTGTGCTTGGGATGGGCGGCGTGCGCATGGCCCATGCGCTGGGCCTGCAGGTGAACGTGTTCCACATGAACGAGGGTCACGCGGCGCTGCTGACGCTGGCGCTGCTTGAAAGCCAGCTTGGCGGCGGCCCGCTGAACGCGGCCACCGAGTACGACATCGAGCAGGTGCGCCGCAAATGCGTGTTTACAACGCACACGCCGGTTCCGGCCGGGCATGATCGCTTTTCTACGGAGCAGTCGATCCGCATCCTTGGAGGTGACCGCACGGGACGGCTTGAGCGGCTGGGGTGCTTCCGCGACGGGCTTTTGAACATGACGCTGCTGGCGCTGCGCTTCTCGCGCTACTGTAACGGCGTCGCGCTGCAGCACGGGCGCGTTTCGCGCAGCATGTTCCCGGACTTCAACATCGATTCGATCACCAACGGCGTGCATGCGCCCACGTGGACTTGCGGACCGATCCAGCAGTTATTTGACGAGCAGGTGCCGGCATGGCGCCGCGACAATCTTTACCTGCGCAATCTGATTGATCTGCCTGAGGGCAAGATTCTGGCCGCGCATGGGCGCGCCAAGGAAGAACTGCTGGCTGAGGTCGCTTCGCGGACCGGGCTGGTGCTGAACCCGAAGGTGCTGACGCTGGGATTCGCGCGCCGCGCGGCCACCTACAAGCGCGCCGACCTGTTGTTTACCGATCCGGAGCGGCTGAAGGCGATTGCGGCAGCGGCCGGAGGGTTGCAGATTCTGTACGCCGGCAAAGCACACCCGCAGGATGAGCCGGGCAAGGCGCTGATCCGCCGCGTGGTGGACAACGCCAATCGCCTTTCGAACGACTCCCTGCGCATCGTATATCTCGAAAACTACGCCTGGGACCTGGGTGCGATGCTCACGTCGGGCGTGGATGTCTGGGTGAATACGCCGCGGCGGCCTTACGAGGCTTCGGGCACCAGCGGCATGAAGGCCGCGCTGAACGGCGTGCCTAGTCTTTCGATTCTCGACGGCTGGTGGATCGAGGGATGTATCGAAGGCGTGACCGGATGGGCAATTGAAGACGGCGCCAACGATGCCGAGGAAGCCGAGTCTCTCTACCGCAAGCTGGAATCGGCCGTGGCGCCGCTGTATCGCGAATCGCCCGAGAAGTGGGCGCGGCTGATGCGCACAACCATTGCTTATAACGGCTCGTACTTTAACACCGACCGCATGGTACGGCAGTACACGCGCAACGCATACTACCCGGGCCAGATGGTGGATAAAAAAAAGATTAAGGTAGAGGAAGAGGCTTACGCGAGCTGAAGCCAGTGGTCAGTGACCAGGGGTCAGTGATCGCTCGCCGTGGTGCTGCTTGCGCTGTGGGCGCTTTCCGCCGCTGAAGCCCAGTCGCCTACTCCGTGGTAGAGTGAAATTCCACAGGAGCAATCGGCAATGGCGGCGGGAGGGCAGTTGCTCGGCACGAGCGAGACCGGCAACAACGAGACGCTTGGGCTGCAGCAACAGGTGGCGCGGCTGCAGGCGCTGCTCGAGGCCTCGCGCCAGGTACACTCAACCATCCAGGAAAGGGAAGTGCTGGAGCAGGTGCTGCGCATCTGCGTGCGCGAGCTGGAGATGGCCGGCGCGGCATTTCCGTGCGCCGGGCTGAGCTACGGCGATGTTTCTGCGAATGGCGCTGTGCTGCCGAGTTTTCCGTTGGACGATCGCGGCGGGCAGCGCATGGCCGAGCTGGTGGTGACGACGCCGGGCGGACGCGAGCTCACGCTCTACGAAGCAGATTTCATTGAAGGGCTGGCGCTGCAGGCGGCTGTGGCGCTGGAAAACGCGCGCAACCACAAGCGCAACGTGGAGTTTGCGCGGCTGCAGCAGGATCTGGAGGCGGCACGTAAGATACAGCGGTCGCTGCTACCGCAGAGTCTGCCGAAGATTCCCGGATATTCGCTTTCTTTCCGCTCCGTCGCCTGTTATGAGGTGGGAGGCGATTACCTGGACATTGTGGAGCAGCCAGATGGCAGTCTGCTGATGGCTGTGGCCGATGTGGCGGGCAAAGGGCTGCCTTCGGCCATCATCTCGATGAGCTTTCGCGCGGCGTTTCGCGGCATGGCTGCTACTCGGCCGTCGCTGGCTGAGCTGGCGACGCGGATGAACCAGCACCACTGGACCGAGGGCGAAGAGGCGCGGCGGCGGTATGTGACGGCGATCTTTCTGCGGCTCGATCCGCGGTCGGGCGAAATCGAGGTGGTTAATGCCGGGCATAATCCAGGGTTTCTGCTCGAGCCGGGCGCTGCGCCGCGACAGTTTGAGGCGGCAGGCACGCCGCTGGGCCTGTTGCCAGGGATGGAATACGCTGCCGAGCGCGCCAGCTTTGCGCCCGGCGCTCGGCTGCTTCTTTATACCGATGGGCTCACTGAGGTCTTCCGCGGCGATGAGGAATTTGGTGCGGAAAGGCTGTTGAATGAATTTTGTACGTGGCAGTCGGGAAAGGCCGATGGTATGCTCGATGCGTTGTGGGCCGCCGTGACGGATTTCTCTGCGGATGGGCCGCAAGGGGACGACATGACCGCCCTGGCGCTTTGCCGCTGTTCGCCGCCGGAGACGCCGGCATGACCAATACCAAGAGCACCACGGTTGAAGTCCGCTTGCCTTCGCGCATGGGCTACGAAAAGGTAGCCATGAGCACAGCCGCCGCCGTGGCCAAGCTGATGGGCTTCCGCGAGGACCGGATCGAAGACCTGAAGACGGCGGTCGCCGAGGCCTGCATCAATGCGATCGAACACGGGAACCGGCTGAACGAAAAGCTTTCCGTCGGCGTAGTGCTTTCTGCCGGCGCGGATGAGCTGGAAGTGAAGGTGATCGACGACGGCACCGGCATGCGCAAATCGCCGGTCAAACCCGACATCGACCGCAAGATGCACGGCGAGGAAGGCCCCCGCGGCATGGGCATGTTCCTTATCCAGGCACTGGTGGACGAGGCGGAGTGGGTGGCGGGTACCGACGGGCGCTCGAGCTACGTGAGACTGGTGATCCGGCTGGATAAGGACGCCGCTTAAGATAAACAGACCGAGTAGCGAACATTGCGGGCCGGGCAGCGGTTTAGAGTAGTGACAGCGGCAGCAAGCGGAGGCAAACAGGCAATGCAAACGGAGACAAAATCGCGCGTTGACCAGCTCACGTCCCCTGCCGGCCATCCGGTCGCGGTTCTGCGCTTCGAGGGCGACATCGCCAGCACGTCGAAGGACGCCGTTCTGGGGGCCTATCAGTCTCTATCCAAATCGAGCACGAAGCTCGTTCTGCTCGACTTCACCAAGGTGGACTACATCAACTCGAGCGGTATCGCGCTGGTGATCCAATTGTTGATTGAAGCCGCGAACGCGGGTCAGAAGGTGTATGCCTTCGGGCTGTCGGCGCATTTCACAAAGGTGTTCACCATGGTGGGCATCACCAAGTATGCCGAGTTGTTTCCGAGCGAGCAGTTGGCGCTTGCGGCGCTCTAGGCGGATCACCCGCGTATAGAGCTGCTAGTCCCAGAACCCCGCTATCTTATGCGTTGATCGCCATGCCCTCCACGGCTCCGTATGCATCGAGCAGCGATTCGCTCAGCGTTGGATGCGCGTGTACGGTGAACATCATCTCTTCGACGGTTGCTTCGAGCTCCATTGCGGTGACGGCTTCGGCGATGATCTCTGTGGCCTGCTGGCCAATGATGTGCACGCCGAGGATTTCGCCGTATTTTGCGTCTGACACGATCTTCACAAAGCCCTCGTGACTGCCTACGATTGTCGCCTTGGAGTTGCCGGCGAACGGGAACTTGCCGACTTTTACTTCGTAGCCTTTTTCGCGGGCCTGTGCCTCTGTCAATCCCACTGAGCCAATCTGCGGCTCTGTGTATGTGCATGCGGGGATGCGGTCGCGACGCAGCGGGCGGTACGGCTTTCCTGAGATTTTGGCCATCGCCACCATGCCGGCCATCGAGCCTGAGTGCGCGAGCATCGGAAATCCGGCTATTATGTCGCCGGCGGCATAGACACCCGGCTCAGCGGTTTCCTGGGTGTTGTTTGCCATGACGAAGCCGCGGTCCAGTTCTACGCGCGTTTTTTCCAGATTGATGCCTGCCGTGTTCGGTGTGCGGCCGACGGCCACCAGCACCTTCTCGGCCTCTTTCACCTGCGCGTTGCCGTTTGCGTCGGTGTAGCTGACCTTCACGCCGTCTTTCGTGCGCTCCACCTTCTCCACCTTGGCGCCGGTGTTGATGTCGATGCCACGCTTCTTGAAGACACGGGTCAGTTCCTTGGAGATTTCTTCGTCTTCTGCCGGAACCAGGCGCGGCAGAAACTCGAGGATCGTGACCTCGGCGCCGAAGCTGCGGAAGATGGATGCGAACTCCACGCCCACGGCGCCTGCGCCGATGATGATGAGCGATTTGGGCGGCGCGGGTAGAGCGAGGATTTCGATGTTGGTGAGGATGCGGTCGTCGGCTTTGAGGCCGGGCAGCAGTTTGGCCTCAGAGCCCGTGGCGAGCATTATGTTTTTGGCTTTGATCTGGCTGTTTGCGCCGTTCGCGTCGACGTCAACGGTGTGCACGCCGTCTTTTGCGGGGCCTGTCAGCCGTGCGAAGCCGGGGATCACGGTGATCTTGTGCTTCCTCATCAGGAACTCGAGGCCCTTGACGTGCCTTGTAACGATACCGTCCTTGCGCTTTTGCACTGCATCCCAGTCGAGCTTCGGCGTACCGATGGCGGCAATGCCCAGTTCGGCCGCGTCCTTGAGGTGGTCCCAGATTTCGGCGTTGAAGAGCAGCGCCTTGGTGGGAATGCAGCCCACGAGCAGGCAAGTGCCGCCCAGCCTGGGTCTCGCGTCGATGAGGGCGACTTTCAGCCCGTACTCCGCGCCGCGGATGGCCGCCGTATAACCGGCCGGGCCGCCGCCGATCACTGCCACGTCATAGATGGTTTCTGCATTCGTCGCTGGCAAGGGACTACTCCGTTCCGGAGCGCGCAATGAGGCGTTCCAACGGCTAGTTTAAATGGCTGCGGTTGTGCGGCCTTGGATCAGGCCGATTGCCACGCGCTGCGTTTGTTCGTCATCGCCGAAGGCCGCGATCCACTCCACCTCCGGTTCGCGACGGAACCAGGTTAACTGGCGCTTGGCGTAGTTGCGGTGCCCCTGCTGGGCGGCGGCAACGGCGTGGGGCAGATCGGCTTCGCCGCGAATAACGGACATAGCTTGCTTGTAGCCGAGCGAATCGAGCGCCTTTACCGGACCGTACTGCGTGAGCAGAGCGCGCGTTTCCTCGACGAGGCCTGCGGCGAACATCTCAGCGCAGCGAAGGTTGAGCCGGTCGTAGAGCGCCGTGCGCGGCGGGTTGAGGCCGATGCGCAGCAGGCGGAAGCCGGTGAGCGGGTCGCGGGCGAGGACTTGCGACATTGGTTTGCGCGCGGCGAGGCAGACTTCGACGGCGCGGATGAGTTTGGGCGTGTCATTGGCGTGGATGCGCGCGGCTGATGAGGGGTCGAGGCGCGTGAGCAAGCGGTGCAGCCACGCTTTTCCTCGTTTTGAAACGGATTTCTGCAGCCGCAAACGAAGATCTTCGTGCCGCGCGGGGCCGGTGAACAGGCCCTCAGTGAGTGCGCGCAGGTAAAGGCCCGTTCCGCCGGTGACGATGGGAAGGTGCTTGCGCGCGGCGATCTCGTGGAGAGCTTTGCGGGCGCGTCTGCTGTATTCGCCGGCGGTGAAGGGGTGGTCGGGCGTGGTGACGTCGATGAGGTGATGCGGAACGCGGGCGCGTTCCTCGGGCGTCGGCTTGGCCGTGCCCAGTTCCATGCCGCGGTAGACGGCCACTGAATCGCAGCTCACGATCTCGCCGTGGAAGCGCTCGGCGAGAGCGAGCGAGAGTGCGGTTTTGCCGCTGCCGGTGGGGCCGAGGAGGATGATGGCCAGGGGAGTCTCTCCAAGGCTATTGTCCGGGGCTAAAGCCCCTTCAGGATTTGAAGTGTTTTCGGCACGACTAAAGTCGTGCTCTGACACAAGGCGCTGTGTCCCAATCGGAGTTGAATTGCTTGTCGCGCCTTTCACGGCGAAGCCGCTAATCGCCGTCCGCAGAGGACTCATGGACGCCACCAGCCGGGCGGGAAGATCCACTTCGGATTGGTGTGGAAGAGGCGCCATGCAAGGATCGCGCCGGCGGCGATGAGCAGACCGAAGACCTGATTGCGGCGATAGGCGCGGCGCTGCTCGTGGCGGCGCGCCTGCTGGGCCTGCTGCTCGAGATAGGGTTTGATTTGGGTCTGCACCACGGATCAGTATAGGGGCAGCG
>JASIJW010000277.1:0-6953 GCA_030050035.1 Acidobacteriaceae bacterium
AGTCAGAAATCGGCCGAGAGAGCCCTGAACCGATGTCGCCAGCAGCGACTCAATCTAATTCCTCACTGCTACTGGCGTTTGCGTGGTCCACACTCGGCGCAGGCTGGTTTGCCCGCATAGAGAAATTTTTTGCACTGCTGGCACGAAGAAAGAACGCTGCCGTCGCTTTTGTCGGGCTGAGCGTCAATCGCTCTTCGCCTGGCAATTCTTCCCGCCCTCGGAATCCCTTTTCCGTTCACCCCCTACGACTTCAGTATTCTGCTGCAAAGCGATGCGTTCCTGCACGGACGGCTGACCAATCCCACGCCGGCAATGCGGAACGCACTTCGAAACCATCCACATCACGATGGTTCCGAGCTATCAGTCGATGTACTTTCCCGGGCAGGGGCTTGTGCTTCTGCTGCCACATTACCTAGCGCCGTTTGTCTGCGCGTTCTATGGTATCGGCCTGCAGGCGATGCGGCACCTGCGGCGTTGGAAACCGGAAGGCAAACCCGTCAGCCTGGCGCTGGTGCGATCAATCCATTCAGTGAATGGGTTTACAATGCGGCGGAGATGGATCGGTCAAAAGTGCTATGGGCGCGGGAGATGGACCCGGCTGATAATGCCGCTTTGCTGGAGTATTACCGGGACCGGAAAGAGTAGCTCGTGGAACCGGATGCAAGGCTGGCGCGGGTGACGCCGTTCACGGATGCTGCGCTGGAGATGAAGGCGGGAAATTGAACCCGGTGCTTCCACCCCAGCCGCAAAAACAAAGGCGCGGCGAGGGTGGTGCACCCAGGGTTTGGGGGAATCATGATCAACGGAAAAAAGATTGCGGTGGTGATGCCGGCGTATAACGCCGAGAAGACGCTCGAACAGACGGTGCGCGAGCTCTCAGATCTGGTGGACATCAAGATCCTAGTAGACGACTCGAGCAGCGACGGCACGGCGGAGCTTTCCCGGCAGCTGGGTGTGGCGACCTTTGTGCACGACGCCAACTACGGCTACGGACGAAACCAGCAGACCTGCTACCGCGAAGCGCTGGCCGCGGGCGCCGATATTGTTGTGATGGTGCATCCGGATTACCAGTACACGCCACTGCTGGTGCCGGCGATGGCGGGGATGATCGCCTCTGGCGTTTACGACATGGTGCTTGCGTCGCGCATTCTGGGCGCCGGCGCGCTGAAGGGTGGTATGCCACTTTATAAGTACATCTCCAATCGGCTGCTGACGGCGTTTCAGAACCTGTTCCTGGGCGTCAAGCTGTCGGAGTATCACACCGGGTTCCGGGCCTTTTCGCGCGAGTTGCTGGAGACACTGCCGTTGCTTGAAAACTCCGACGACTTTGTCTTCGATAACCAGATGATCGCGCAGGCGGTGATGTTCGGATTCCGCATCGGCGAGATCTCCTGCCCGACGAAGTACTTTGAGGAAGCATCGTCGATCAACTTCCGTCGCAGCGTGAAGTACGGGCTGGGCGTGCTGGCAACGACGATGGAGTTTGCACTGCACAAGCTGAAAATCCGGCGCGCACCGCGGTATGGAGCAACTGGTCGCAAAGTGACGGAGCAGTATTACGCGCCGGTGGCCTAAAGAGGCAAACCAGGGACCAAGGGACTAGAAATGACGTAA
Source organism: Acidobacteriaceae bacterium (assembly GCA_030050035.1). Taxonomy (GTDB): domain Bacteria; phylum Acidobacteriota; class Terriglobia; order Terriglobales; family Acidobacteriaceae; genus Telmatobacter. Next base: position 1,615 of record JASIJW010000277.1, read on the forward strand.
GCGCGGTTAAGCGGTCGCGCATCCAAGAGGAAACACAGGCGGCGCTATACTGACGCCTGATGCGGGAGCCCCCGTTTCAATTGCCTCTTCGATTGCCCTTGATACATTGGGCCAATGCGCGGCGCGCCTGTGCCGGCCTGCTGGCCTGGTCTTGTCTGCTGAGCTGCTCCTGCATGCTGCCGGCTGCAGCCCAGGGGCCCGCCGGTCACCGCACCGTGACCATTACAGCGGTCGATGAAAACGGAGTGGCGATTCCGCGGGCGCGGATCGGTGTGTTTGAGCCGGGCCGGCCCGAGCTGCAGCTCAGGACCGATTACGCCGGCCGGTGCAGCTTTCAACTGCAAGAGAATCAGCCGTACAGGATTCATGCCGCAAAGGCCGGCTTTTATGAGACGGATAAAGGCAGCATTGCGCCGGACGAGGCCACCGTGCGCATTGAGCTTGCGCACCAGCAGATCGTGAGCGAGCAGGTGAACGTGACGGCGTCGACGCCGGGTATCGATACCCAGCAGGTGTCTGACCAGCTCACCATGAACACGCCGGAGATTGTCAACATTCCCTATGTGACTTCGCGCGACATTCGCTACCTGCTGCCGTTTTATCCCGGCGTGGTGCAGGACTCGACCGAACAGGTGCATGTAGACGGCAGCGAAACCTGGGAGACGCTGGATACGATTGACGGGTTCGACGTTCGCACGCCGGTCAATGGAACGCTGGATATTCGCGTGAGCCCCGATGTAGTGCGCTCGATTGACAGAGAGGCGACGCGGTACCCGGTCGATTACGGCCGTGCGACGGGCGGAGTGATCGCGTTCAACACCGGGATGGGCGACAACAAGTTCCGCTTCAACGCGACGAACTTTGTGCCCTCGTATCGCGACCTGAACGGCATCCGCTTCGACAAATTCGTGCCGCGGTTTACGTTTTCCGGACCGATCCAACGCGACCGCGCGTGGTGGTACGACGGCGTGGAGCTGGAGTGGGACAACATCTACATCACTGAGCTGCCGGCCGGCGCCAATACCGACGAGTTGATTCGAGGCAGCAACCTGGCGAAGGCGCAGGTGAATACGTCGGCCGACAATATTGTGACGGCGGGCCTTTTGTTCAACGCTTACCACTCGCCGTACGACGGCATCTCTGCACTGGTGCCGCAACAGAGCACTGTGAATCGTAACATTACCGGATGGCTGCCGTACCTGCGCGACCAGTGGAGCTTTCGCAAGGGCACGCTGCTGGACGTGGGCGTGGGCGAGATGAGGTACCGCGATGGCTTCGAGCCGCACGGCACTGTTCCCTACCAGATCACGCCGGAGATGGCGCAGGGCAGCTATTTTGAGAACCTGACGGGACGTGCCTCGCGCCCGGAAGGAAGAGCAGATCTCTATTTGCCGACACGGCACTTGATGGGCGGACACGATCTGCGCATGGGGATCGACCTGGATCACATTACCTATAACCAGAACCAGACGCGGGCGCCGGTGAGCTATCTGCGCGAAGACCGCACGCTGGACCGGCTGAGCACGTTTCCTTTTGCGCCGCCGTTTACGCTCCACAACGACGAGATTGGTGCGTACGCTGAGGACCGCTGGCGGCCGGCGAACGGATTGCTGGTGGAACCGGGCGTGCGCTTTGACTGGGACACGATTGTGCGCAGGCCACTGGTGGCGCCGAGGCTGGCAGCCGTATATGCGCCGCCGGGAATTGCAGCGACAACGAAGATTTCGGCGGGGATCGGGCTCTACTACGAGCACACGTATCTCGAAGATCTGGCGCAGCCGTACGCAGGCGTCCGGTATGACACTTATTTTGCCGCGGACGGCGTGACGCCGCTGGGACCCGCGCAGGAGACGGTGTTTACGGCCAATGATGCATTGCTGCAGGCACCGCGCGCGGTGAACTGGAGCGTGGCGCTTGAGCGCAAGCTGCCGTGGTCGCTTTACGGCGGGGCGAGCTACGTGCAAAAGATCACCTCGGACGTGTTTACCTTCGCGAACCAGAACGCGCCGGCGCTCTCAGGCGTTTACCTGCTGACGAATGCGCGGCAGGATCATTACAAGGCCGAGCAGTTTGAGTTGCGCCGGCTGTTCAGCAACGGATACACGGTCTACATTGCGTACACACATTCTTCGGCGACAACTAACGCTGCGCTCCAATATTTGCCTACGCCTTCGCCGCTTGGGCCGCAGCAGAGCGGACCGCTGCCGTGGAACGTGCCGAACAGGACGATCTCGTGGGGATGGCTGCCTTTCGCCGTGCCCGTGTCGTGGTTCAAGAAGAACTGGGACTTTGTTTACACGGTGGATTGGCGCACGGGATTTCCGTTCACGGCGGTGAATGCCGCGGACCAGGTGGTGGGTGCGGTGGGCGCATACCGGTTCCCGGAGTACATCAACCTGAGCCCGGGGCTCGAGTGGAAGTTTCATTTTCGCCGCACTTACTATGGGCTGCGCGGCGTGATTGAAAACGCGACGGACCGGCAAAATGCGCTTGTGGTGAATAACGACATCGACTCGCCGCAGTTCGGGACCTTTCTGGAGCCGGAGGGGAGGGCGTTCACGGCGCGGCTTCGGTTGATCGGGTCGCGGTAGGGCAGAGAGCAAGAGAACAAGGAAGCTGGCGATTGGTTGAAGGTAGAAGCAACCGCAGATTCTTCCCCTTCGCTGCGCTCAGCGTCAGGATGACAGCTGCAGGTTTTTGCAGCCAACGTTGCGATTAAGCTGGTTCTCTTGAACGCAGGCAAAATCTTCGACCTGCCGTCTTGGTTCTTTGTTCCCTTGTTCCCCTGGTCCCTGCCCACAATTGGCGCGGCGATTTATACTAGGGTCATGGCTGCGACTGAAGAGCGCGACCGTTATCTGTTTGGAGCGCTGGACAGCAGCGCGAAGAACCGCATCAAGGTCAAGGAAGTGAACTACGGCTTTGAAGAGCCGGAGGGTGTCTTCCTTACTTCCCTTGATTTCGCGGTCAACTGGATCCGGAAAAATTCGGTATGGCCGATGACCTTCGGTCTGGCTTGCTGCGCGATCGAGATGATGTCGATGGGTGCGTCGCGGTTCGATGTGGCACGGTTCGGGGCAGAAGTATTTCGTCCTTCGCCGCGGCAGTCAGACCTGATGGTGATCGCCGGAAGAGTTTCGCAGAAAATGGCTCCGGTGATCCGGCGGTTGTACGACCAGATGCCGGACCCAAAGTGGGTGATCTCCATGGGCGCCTGTGCGACCTCAGGCGGCGTGTTCAACAATTACGCGCTGGTACAGGGCGTCAACCAGGTGATTCCAGTGGATGTATATGTGCCAGGGTGCCCGCCGCGGCCGGAACAGCTTTTGTACGCGATTACGCTGTTGCAGGAAAAAATTCAGCGTGAGCCGCGCAGCCTTCTCAAGACGCTGAACGTCGGATAAAACCGGGACAATTCCCCGAGTTACCGGGTAACTCACCGCATGGGAATTTGTTGTAATGCCTGATTCACAATCGAGCAACTCATTGAAAAAATGTGTTCTGCGCTTCTTTTCCTATGTTAAGTTTTGGTTGTAGGGGTGTTTTCGGGACGTGCCGCAGCCGTGTGGCCACACACCCTTCTAGAGCGGTATTCGTAGCGCGCTCATCCATGTTTTTCCCACGGGACAGCTAGAACAGATTGCGGAGGATTTACGCATGTATTCTCACGTTTTGAAGAATGCGAGCCGGATTTTTGCTTTGGCCGCCTTAGCGCTTGCGCCTATTGCGCTTTCGGCCCAGGAGACACCGTCCGCGAGCGGAACGCCAAACACAGCGAGCGAATCGTATGCCTCGAAATGGGATATTTTTGCCGGTTACAGCTACCTGTCACCGCACGATACGGTGGACGTACCGCAGGTTAGCGGCGGCACAATTCCCTTTTCGTATAAGGCGGTCAATGTGGGCGGTCTGTTCAGCGTCGCCCGTTACTTCAACCGCTATGTGGGCGTGCAGGCGGAGTTTGGCGAACACGAGTATGGATCGGGGGCTAACAGCAGCAACAACGATGGCTTCCTGACGGTGGGCGGGGGCCTGATTGCCCGTTTCCCGAGCGGCAACATCACGCCGTTCATCCACGGACTAGTGATCGCGGCGCGGGTTTCGGGACCGGATCACAACGGTCCAGCCTGGGGCCCGGGCCTGACTGCGGGCGGCGGCATGGATTATGAGACACCGCTGTTCAATCACCGTCTGGCTATCCGGCTTTTTCAGGCCGACTATCAGTACATGCACGCGGATTTCGGCCCCCAGCCGGTGCCTCCGGGCGGTCGGGCGAACATCGATGCAGTGCGTCTGAGCGCCGGCGTTGTATTCCACGTGGGCTCGATTGCGCCGCCGGCGCCAGTGACGCTGGCCTGCACGGCCAACCCGACCTCGGTGTTCCCGGGCGAGCCGATTACGATTACCGCCTCGGCCGGCAACCTGAACCCGAAGGAAAGCGCGGTCTATAGCTGGACCGGCAACGGAGTGAGCGGCACCGGCTCTACAGTGACGGTGAAGACCGACGACCTGGCGCCGGGCAGCTATACCGCGCAGGGCACGATTAAAACAGGCAAGACGGGCAAAGAAGGCCTGAAGCCGTGGCAGAGCGCAAGCTGCTCGGCCAGCTTCACGGTCAAGGAGTTCGAGCCGCCGACAATCAGCTGCTCGGCCGACCCGATGACCGTTCAACCGGGTGGCACCAGCACAATCACCGCCCAGGGCATGAGCCCGCAGAACCGTCCGCTGACCTACACCTACTCTGCAAACACCGGCACGGTGAGCGGGAACGGCAATACCGCGACGTTCAACTCGACAGGCGCATCCCCGGGCACGGCGGAGATCACTTGCAACGTTGCGGATGACAAAGGACACACGGCTTCCGCGAATACATCTGTGATGATTCAGGCGCCGCCACCGCCGCCTGGACCTTCTCCGGAGCAGGTGCAGCTTGAACACCGTCTGGCTCTGCACAGCGTCTTCTTCCCGACGGCGCTGCCCAGAGCAGAGCATCCTGAAGGCGGACTGCTGGAAAGCCAGCAGCAGACGCTGACGACTCTGGCGTCTGACTTCAAGCGTTATCTGGAGATCAAGCCGGACGCGCATCTGATCCTGACCGGTCACGCTGACGAACGCGGGTCGGCCGAGTTCAACCAGGCGCTGACCGAACGCCGCGTCGATCGCGTGAAGTCGTTCCTGGTGGAACAGGGCGTTCCTGAGGCCGATATCGAGACGCATGCAGTCGGCAAGGAACAGCAGCTCTCCAGCGAACAGGTAAGAGATCTGGTGGAACAGAATCCAGACCTGTCCCCGGAGCAGAAATCGAGCACTCTGAAACGGCTCAATGTGATCGTGCTGGC
>JASIJW010000278.1:0-6739 GCA_030050035.1 Acidobacteriaceae bacterium
AGGCGATGTATAGCTCAAAGCGCATGCGCGACTACTTCCCCTCGGCGGGAATCACGGTCTTTGCCAAGCCCACGTTGTCGTAGCGGTCGTAGGCGCGGACGGTGATGAGATGCTCGGTGTTTCGCGCGGCGCTGTCGGCTCCGCCGTCGATATTGATGCGGAAGTCGTAGTGTTCGTGCTTGGAGTCCGAGAGCAGCCCGACGGGGTCGATGTACTGCCACGGACCAGCGTCGATGGAATACTCTGCGTGGGCGATTGGCGAGACGGCGTCCTCGGCGTCGAAGACGATGCGGAACGGCAGCGGGCAGCTGGTTCCTGAATTACCAGCGCAGTTGGCGGGCTCGGCCGTGGCTTTGAAGCCACTGATGACCGGCGGGGTGGTATCGACGACGAAGCGGTCGCTGATCTTTTCGCCGGTGAGCGCCGTGCCCGGCGGCTGCGAGGGTGAATCCGATGCGATGACTTTGATCTGGTAGCCACCGTCGGGAACGAGCGTGGCGTCAAAACTGTAGGCCTTGTCGGTGATTCTGTCCTTGATCAGCCGCCAGACGTTTTCGCCGTCCCCGCGCAGGTAGAGCGAGTAGATCAGGTCGTCGCCGTCGTCGTCGTGCGCTGCCCAGCGGACGGTGATGGCGGTGCGGTCCTTTACAGCCTGCAGCGGCGAGCTGTTGGAGGTGGTATCGAATGAAACCACGCTCTGGCCTGAGGAAGGGAACGAGATGTTGATGGTTGGCTGATTGCTCATCTGGGGCTGCGGGCTGAGCCGCGCGCCGGGGACGACGACGAGTTCGTCCACGACGGGCGCGCTGTTGACCGGCAGATAATTTACGCCGACGCCGCCTACTACGCCGTCGGGCTGCAAGGTAGCCTTCCATTGCAAGAAGCGGCCGGGCGGAGAGGCGACTACGCCGTCTTTCAGCGGCTGCCAGTCGGTCCAGCCGCGGACCGGCTGCTCGATGTTGCCGGTGCGGGTGAGAATCTGGTAGCCGGCCGATCCGGGTTCGATCTCGATGCGGCCGAAGCGCGCGAAGGCACCGGCATCGAGGACATCGCTTGCGTATTCGTGCGACGCCGCATTGCCCAGGCGGAAGAGTTTGCCAGTGTTGCCGGCGCCGATGAGGAGATTGTCGCTTCCTGGTTCGGCGGCGAGACTCAGGCCCTGCTGCGCGTCCAGATGGCCGATGTCGGCGTAGCTGCCGTCTTTTTCGATCCTGAAGATACGGCCGCGATTGCCGGTGATGGCGATGATGCCGTCATGACTTTCGAGCATCGCGTAGACGATGTCGTCCTTATCGGCCCATAGCTGGCGTGGCGCCTGGTCGGGGGTGAGCGCGTAGATCTCGGTGCCTTCAGGAACGGAGGTGCTGGCGTTGGCAGCGGCCTGGAGGGAAACCGGCTGCACGATTGTGATGGTGATCGAGCTGGCGCCCTGCACGGGCAACGGGGGCAGCGGGTTGTGTTCTTTGTCGCCTACGCAGGCGGCGTAGATTGTGCCATCGGCGCCTACGGCGAGGGACGTGACCTCGCGCCGTGGCGAGTCAAAGAGCACGTAGCCTTTGCCTTCGGGGCTGATGCGGTAGACAAGGCCGGTGCCGTCGGAGCCGGCGATCAGGTTGCCTTTCGCGTCCCACGCGAGCGAGCGGATGTGGGCTTCGTCGGTTTTGAAGAAGGTTTCGGGTTGCGCGGCTGGTTGTTTGGGGTTGACGCGGTATACGGCGCCGGGACCGCCGGCAGCGATATAGAGCCGGCCCTGCGGGTCGAATGTCAGGTCCCAGATGTAGTGCGGTTTCTCGCCGGATTTTTCGGATTCTGCTTTTTCGGTTGCTGCCTTTTGCTCGCCGTCTTTGCTTTCCGCAGGCTTTGCTTCGCTCTGCAATTCGTCGAGCTTGCCTGCGTCGAAGACCAGCGTGGCGCTGGAGTCGTCTTTGGTTTCGGTGGCGGCTGGATCGAGTTTATACACTTTGCCGCTGGGCAGGGTGGCCGCATACAGCGCACCGTCGGGGCCGATACGCACGACCTGAACCGTCAGGTCTTTCGTCTTGAAAAGCGTGAACGGCTTGCCGTCGCGGCCCACTCGCAGAACCGTGGCCGGCGAGCCTGTGCCGAGGTACGCAACGCCGTTTTTATCCGCAGCCACTGACCAGACGAAGGTCGATGGCGTGGTGACGACGCCGGTCAGGCCCGGTCCCTGGCGGAGATGGCCGTCGCTCGTGAGGGCCACGCCCTGCGGCGTGCCTTTCTCAAAATCCTCGAGGGTCGATTGCGTCCACAGGTGCGTGCCCTGTGCGCGCGCCGGCTGAGGCTGAATGAGACAGGCGAGCACGGCGGGAAGAAAAAGGGCAACGAAGCCGCAGGTCCGGCGGAGCGGGGAAATGCAAAGGCGGGCAACCATGCTGCCGTTGAGTCTACTAGAGCAGGCCGGAGGCTATCTATTTCGCAACGATGATAGATTTTGCCATCAGAAGGATTCTGCGATCAGCGAAAGGGTGCCGGTGTAGGTCCCGGCCGGCAGTTGCGGTTGGCTAGCGAGATTGATTTCCAGGCTGAGCGGGTCCGTGCGGGACCCGCCGGTGGTTTTCGCTGTCATTACGTCCGTGAAAAGCTCCAGGCTCGCCCCTGCTCCGCCGAATGTACCGGTCTGGGTAAATGCCGTATAGGTCGTGGGCAGCCCGGTGGTCATTTCGCCGAGCACTTCAGAAGTAGGAATGTCCACAACCGGCGTTCCGCCAGAAAGCGCGGCCGTGGCGCTGGAAAAATAGCCATATAAGCTGATGGTGCAGGTTTTTTTGGTTGTGCAGCTTCCGGATCCCCACGTAGTTTTGATACTCAGAGCGGGAGTGCCAACGGCGGTCCCACCCGATACCAGCGTGAAGTTGACGGTGGAGGAGCTGACCGTGATGGACAGGCTCTTGACCTCAAGTTCTGGCGCTATGACAGCAGCGGGCCTTGCTACACGAATCGCCTGAGCCGCCGCGAAGCTGCCCGGCAGCAGGAGAGCGATCGAGAATAAAAGCAATGCGCGCTTGTTCGCCGTCGGCATTGTCACCCCTATTTCTTCGCCGAACCTGAATTCTCCGACTCGTTGATGCGTTCCACCACGATCACGGTGTCCGGCGAATTCATATCGTATGTGCTGCGCACGACCGTCGGCGCGGAAACAACGCGATAAGCGCCGCCCCCGAGAAACTGGTTCACCATCACCCGGAGGTGGTGATCGTGAGCCTTCCGCTCTCGAATGTAATAAAACCCATCATCGTCTGTATAGACAATGAGCTGATCGATCATCAGTGCGGCTCCGACAATCGGACGGCCCGCCGTATCCAACACCCTTCCCCGCAGCAGCATGCTGCCAATCGAAGCGCGTACCAGCGAGTTATCCGGGGTGTCGGGCGTATAGGCTCCCTGATGCACGGCGATTGCCTGCGAATCAGCAGTGTAGCGGAGGCTTCCGTCCGGGGCCACAAAGGTCGATCCATGCAGGGTGACTCCATGGAACAGATGCAGTTGTACATCGATGATCAGCGCCTGCTCAAAAGGCGCGGAATTCCGCTCAGGCACGTAATAGGTCTGGTATTCCGCGCTGATGGATGCCACGTTGGAAAGCAGGCTGCCGCCAAAGGAAATTGTCGTTTGCCCATGCGAATGGCTGATGAGCTGGCTCACGTCGATCCTGGGCGTGACTTTCTCGGTAATGTTGGTGAGGAACGCGCGGATCTTCGGCGCATCGTTAGGCCGGCTCTCAAGATAACTGCTGGATGCACGAAGACGGCCAAAGAAGCTGCGGTCAGCAGTGTAGGCCGTCGAGTTGTTCCAGCTTCCCTCGAATGTGGAGTGGTAAAAGGTCCCTGAAAGGCTTGTGCCTGCCACCTGAACGGATCCCGATCCCTGGTCGGCGGTGGTGCGCACGCTATTTTGGGTGTTGCTCAGTGGCGTGAGGTAGGTCACGGGAGTCAGATAGTTGTTCCGGCCTCCGCTTAACGTGAAAAAACTCGTAGGCCTCACGGTAACATCAATATTCTCGCGATCCGGCTCGCTCATGAGCGGCTCCGCGACCACGACACGATGAAACTGGCTGCCCGCAGCGATATAGGCCGCCTTGGCATCGATCCAGGAGCGGCGGAAATCAAAGCTGCCGGCGCCATACGGCTGATTGGCTCCCACCCCTGCGGAGAGAGCAATCTTCAAATCTTTGTCCGGCTGCCATGCGAGACTTTGAATTGCGGTGAACTGGCGCGAAAACACCATGCTGGAGGAAGCCTGCCAGTTCTTCGCCAATTGCCGTTTCAAAAACAGGATTCCGGCCGGATTTTCGGCCTGCGCGCCTTGAAAGAAGGGGCTGTCGAACAGCGTCGATGTGGCGCCAACAAACGCGAACACATCCGTACCGCGCACTCTCGTTTTCACGCCAGCGCCCATGGCGGTTATATAGTCACTCGCGTCGAAGATATCTGTCGGTAGAACGAATGGAATGAAATCATCACCAAGAATCCATGTCGATTTGCCAGACATCCAGTTCAGATTCGCGCCGCCCACAAAGTGGCCCGCCACTACGCCGGTGCCGATGGACGCATCGTAACTGGAGCCGCGAACGGTCACAGAGCCGCCTTGAGCTTCATATAGGCTCGAGGAGCCTCCATTGACCTGAAAGACCTGGCCGTGCAGGAATAACGGGACGGCGAGAATCAGCGAAGACAAGCAGAAGTTTCGCACGCTAGTTCACCCCTGCCCGTCCAAAGCGCCCTACTGGCCGCTCGTGCTGATGTCTTGCTTGATCGTGGAGTGCTCAAGCTTCAGCACGATGGCCTGAGGCGGCTGACTTTCATTCCAATCCACTTCCAGATGACGGCGGCCGCCGGGAAGAAGAGGAAATCCTGCTGCGCTGGCCGATAACCTATCGGCTCCGGTGACGTGCACCTCCTGAACGCGCGCAAGATCCGGGCTGTTGTTTTCAAGGTCGCAAATGATCTTTCCCGATTTAGCCACGTACACCGCCCTGGTGAGCTGCACATTCTCCTTTGCTTTCGACTTCTTCGGATAAATGTAGACCGTATGCGGGAGCAGAATCCGCACGTCCAGGCCGGGCCTATGCTGCGCGGAAGAAAAAACGGAATAGACGGTAAACCAGGCCGGAAGTTTGTCGGCCGTGGCCGAGTAAAAGACGTAATAGGTCTGGCCGGGATCGATCCGGAAACTCATGGCGGAAAGCTTGACATGAATGTCCGGATCGAGCGGCCGATAGATGCCTTTGCCCTCCGGCGTGATGCTGAAGCTCTGCGGCTCCAGCACGACGGCCATCGGAAGCGTGGTGTTGTTGACGAGCGAAATCCTTCCTTCCGCCTTTCCTTTGTATTCAACAATCACCGGGGCCACAGTCTGGGCAAATGCACAACAGCCGGAAACCAGCAACAGCAGGCTCGACAATTTTGGCAAGAACCGCACGAATATATACCTTTCTTGATCTAATCAGCGATAATGCCGCGACCCGCGGCGCATTTAGAGCGCTTGAGCCTCAAGGTTCAGCGTGCCGGTATAGCTTCCCGCGGGAAGTTGGGTCTGGCTGGCCAGATCGATTTCGAGATTCAGATTGTCGGTGCGGTTGGCGGAAACATTCGTGGTGGTGATTGCCTGCGTAAACAGCACCAGACTCGCTCCAGCAACACCGAGATCACCGCTGCCCGGCGACTGCGTAAATGCGGTAAACGTGCCGGAGTTCAATTGCCCAAGAACTTCGGAAGTGGGAATGTAAACCGGCGTCGCGCCTCCGCTGGTCAGCGCCTGAGCCGCATTGGAGAACCAGCCTGTCAGCGTAACGGTCGAACGGCTGCTTTTGAGAACCCAGGTGGTGGTGATCGCCACCGGAGCGCTACCTGCGGCCGTGCCGCCGGAGACCAGATTGAAGGAAACCGCAGACGGCGTAGCTGAGATTGTGAGCGATTCGCTCAATGTCGCCGACAGAGAGACTGTCGCCGGGCTTGAATCCAGAGCCTGACAAAATGCTGCCGGGCTCACTATTGCGACCAGACCGGCCGCCAGCGCCAATTTGACTGAAAGCCTTCTAACAATTTGTGACATGCCTTCGCTCCTTCGCAAGAATTTCCTGCGCAATTGGGATTGCTGAGCTTTCGTACCGAGCAGCAGAAGCAACAACAATGGCACGTCGTCAGCGAGACAATAGTTTTTAACTGAATGTCCGTGATGATGCTACGAAGTTATCAGCAACTTATACATGCCACAATCGTGCACACGAGGGTGGCCCAAAAGCAGTCAACATTACCGCTTTAGTGCTGGCGATTCGGATCACGATGATCCATGTAACATGTGACAAGCCACCGAAGAATTGCCGCTGTTAGCGGGGAACCGCGATGAACCGCTCTATTTAGAGCAGGTTATAAATAGGATTAGTTACTTCGTTCTCATGAGTTAATGCAGTGCTGGAGGATCTTCTGGCGTAAATGCGATCACCGCAGCGGCCTGCACAATCACGGTAAGTTTCACGGTTAGCTTACTGTATTTTTCACACGTAAGCTTCTGCCTATGTTGTTCGTGCACGTACACGATAGGGTTACGGGGGCGCCATAGAGTAACTATGAAAGCCGTACACCAGAGAATGTATTTTGCGGGAAAAGGGTGCTGGCACGATCGTGACGGCGCTACAAGGCCTGGACAACGAAGGTAAGTTGTGGCGCTCGATTTACGCCACCTTCACCGGTGACTTTCTGGCCAACGATGTTTGTGCTGG